>NZ_JCAUAN010000018.1:0-140366 GCF_059691975.1 Paenibacillus sp. J22FR5
CTGTACGTTTTTAGCTTCTGTCCTTTTGTCGCCATGCCAAACACCCCCTAAAATAGTTTAGATTAACCCGGGGGTTTTTTCTAATGTCTATTTTAGGGGGTGCGGTTCAGTCGACGAAGGGGGTTCCTATTTTCTACCGCTTCAATATTAAACTCGAATAAGCAGGCACAACCAGCTTATTCCCGTCAAGCTTCCAACCTTTAACCGTATACCGTTTCGCCTTCGTAAAACCGGTATTCACTTGATCTTCATTCAGGTCCAGCACCTGCTCCTGCCCAGAGAGATTATGAACAACAAGGAGCGCGTCCTTGCCTTCCCCTCTTACATAAGCTGCAATATGCTCATTACTCGCCTTAAATTCAGTGATCTTTCCACCTTGCAAAGCAGGCTCCTCATTACGCCATTGAATCAGCTTCTTGTAATGATTGAGCAGTGAGTTGGCATCCATAAGCTGATCAGCAGCATTTGGTGCTCCTTCTTTATTGTAGCGCGGAGCTTCCCACGTCGTCTGACCAGCGCCGCCAGAAGCGGTCCAATGCATGGGCTCGCGCAAGTACTCGTCTGGCTTTAAGCCAATCATGCCAATTTCCTCGCCATAGTAGAGAAACGGGTTGCCAGGCATGGTGAGCAGCAGGGATGCGGCCATTTTCGCATGGTTCACATTACCTTGCAGGGCACTCATTACCCGGTTATGGTCATGATTAGACAGGAATGGCGCATCAATGAATTTGCCACCGGAGCTTTTCTCATATAAGCCGTAAGCTCTTTCCAGTGTAAACGCGATGTTTCCTGCGGTCTCTGATTTCGCTGAGCTAATCAGCGTTTTAGCCAAATCAAAGTTAAAGCCTGAATCCAAAGCATTGTCTAAGTAAGGCGCAATGACAGCAATACTATCCCAAATTTCTCCGACTAGATAGGCATTCTGTTTCACTTCCTGCAGACCTGCTCGGAACTCTTTCCACCAGGCTACATTTTTCAGGGAGGTTTGCGGATCTTTTTTGGAGTCTGTGAAATCTTCATAGATATGCTTAGCAGCGTCTAGACGGAAACCATCTGCACCCTGCTGCAGCCAGAATTGACCAACCTTAATCATTTCCTTGCGAACAGCCGGATTGTCAAAATTCAAATCCGGCATGCCTTCCCAGAAAATACCGAGGTAGTGGCTGCCATTTTTCACATGCCAAGCCTTGTCGCCAGCGGCACTTTGTCCCGTTGCAGGTCTGCCTTGATCTTCCGCCCACGTATACCAATTACGGAAAGGACTGTTCTTATCCTTCGCCGCTTCGATAAACCAGGGATTCTCAGAGCTGGTATGGTTAACGACCAAATCCATAATAACCTCTATGCCGCGCTTATGCGCCTCTTTGGTTAATGCCTGGAAATCAGCCAGCGTACCGAAATCGGAATTGACCTGATAATAATCCTTCACATCATAGCCGTGATAGCTAGGCGAAGATTGGATCGGTGTAAGCCATATCCCCTTGATTCCTAAATCCTTTAAATAATCGAGCTTTGCCGTAACTCCATTCAGGTCACCGACCCCATCCCCATTCGAATCTTGAAAGGAGCGAACAAAAATCTCATAAAATACGCCATGGTTGCTCCCACTATCCTCGTTCGCAGTCCCCTTTGAGCATCCTGCCATCATCAGCGCAAGCGCAATTCCGAGCATCCAGAACCGATTCAGCCTACGCAAACTTGTCATCCTTTAGATGCTCCTGATGTTAAGCCATCAACAAGGAAACGTTGCAAGAAGACAAACAGAATTGTAATAGGTAATGCAATGAGTACCGATCCCGTAGCGAATAGCGCAAAGTTACTGCTCTGTTCTTTATCAACCAAATCGAACAATCCAACGGCGACAGACCAGTGATCTTTCGAACGCAGGACGACTTTTGCCAAAATAAAATCGACCCACGCGCCTGTAAAGGACATTAATGCGACATAGGTCAGCATCGGTCTGGACAGCGGCAGCATGATTCTGATAAAAATTTGCAGATTTGATGCCCCATCAATGCGTGCCGATTCTTCAATACTTTTGGGAATCGTGTCGAAAAAGCCCTTCACCACAAAAGCTTGCAGCAAGCCCGCTGCCGAATAAATCGCCACGAGCGCATAAATGTTATCAAACAATTTGAGCTGCAGCAGTAGGACATAAAAAGCGGTTAAACTCATGAACGTTGGAAACATACTCAAGATGAGTACACCTGTCATGATCGTTTTTCTGCTTTTGAACCGGAATCTAGACAAGGAATAGCCGCTTATCGTCGTTAGGATCGTCGAGAAAATCATCGTTAATGTAGCGATTTTCAGCGTGTTCCAATACCAAGTTGTAAATTTAAAACGTGTGGAAGTTAATAACTCGTGATAGTGGTCAAAGGTTAAGCTTTTTGGAATCAAAGTCGGGCTATACAGCGCGGCACCTGGTCGGAATGAGGCTAATACGACCCAAAGCGCAGGATAAATGCAACAAATCGCGAGAATAACCAGCACGATATAGCTTAAAAGCAGCCCGAAAGTGAATTTTGATTTTTTGCGAGTTGTACTCATTGGATCATATCCTCCTCTTTGAATGAGCGCGTTTTACGATAGCTCCAGATGGAAAGCGAAGCAATCATAAAGAAGATGATAATCCCGACCGCTGCCGCGATGTTGTACTTCTGTTGATCCAGCGTTAGCTTATACAGCCACGTCACTAGCAAATCGGTACTTCCGCCATATTGGAATTTACCGTTAACCGGATCTCCTTTGGTCAGAAGGAATATAACGTTGAAGTTATTGATGTTACCTGCAAATTGAATAATAAGAAGTGGCGCTGTTGTAAATAAAATGAACGGCATCGTGATAAGACGGAATTTCAGAAATGCCGATGCCCCATCTACTTCTGCTGCTTCATATAGATCCTTGGGAATCGCTGTTAATACACCCATAATTAGAATCATGGAAACAGGAATACCTACCCACATGTTGACAATAATAACGGTAATCTTCGCCATCGTGGGATCAGTCAACCAAGGAAGCTTGCCTAAACCGAAATAACCAAGGTATTGATTAATAGGTCCAAATTGACCGTTAAACATATTTTTCATAACTAATAAGGAAACTAGCTGTGGAATCGCATAGGGGATAATGAAAATCGTTCTCCACATCCCCTTTAGGCGAATGCCTTTTTGATTGACAAGTAACGCTACCAGCACCCCGCCCATATAAGTGGTAAACGTAGCGACAACCGCCCAAATAATGGTCCATCCTAAGATATGGAAGAAGGAATAGCTCCACGTTTTGAACATAATCAAGTCATGAAACGTTCGGAAGCCGACCCATTTCAGCACCTTCGCAGGCGGTAGATTATCTGGACCTGAATAGTTCGTAAAGGCAATCAGTATCGTAAAAATAATCGGCAAAATCGTAACGAACAAAACGCCAATGATCGGTATGGAGAGGAAAATTTCCGGAAATCTCTTATCGGTCACATATCGCATCGTCTGTGCAAAGTTCGCAGGCTTCTTTCCTTCTTCCCGCTTCTTCCCCGTCAGGTAGGCGTCTTTAATATTCATCACATACACGACAGCGAAGAGGAACAGCAGAATCAGCGTAATCAGTCCACCCAACATCAGGAAGATGGAATGATCCCCTTTTACAGTTTTGGCAACACCATCAATCGTTTCGAAATGCGTTGGGGTTTTCCCAAGTGTAAAGAGCCCCCAAATGGCGTGATTCAAGTTTTTGATAAAATAATTAAGTCCCACAACTTCAATGAGAAGTAGGAGGAGACCCTTCATATATTGACGATTATATAATTGACCAAGGCCAAGACTTATCACAGATAAAGCAGCCGCCATGCGACGATGAGTACCCATTTCCTTCAGCCAGCTCCTTCCCTATCCTAGAATGGAATCACCCGCCGATTCCTCGACGGGTGTCCGCAACCTATACAAGTGGTTTTATCAATCTTATTTTGTTGCCGCGTTCGTATCTTTAATTTGTTTAACCGCATTGTCTAGCGTAGCTTTAGGATCCTTACCATCGTTCCAGATGTCGCCAAGTGCTGCGCCCATTGGTGTCCAGATGTTGCCCATTTCCGGAATGGAAGGCATCGCTTGGGACGTTTTCAATTGTTGTAGGAAGCCGTTTGCTAGCTCATCATTTTTCACAGTTGCATCTTCAGCTGCTGCTTTGTTAGAAGGAAGTTGGCCAGAGATTTTGAAGTTTTCCAATTGAGCTGCTTGGGAAGTCGCGAAGTGTGCGAACAATTTAGCTGCATTCGGGTATTTCGTATAAGCGTTAACACCTAGAATTTTGATACCCGCGAAGGATACAGCTGGTTTACCATTGATTGTTGGAATAGGCGCAACACCGATGTTGATTTTCGCATTTTTGTAATCAAGAATCGTCCATGGTCCGTTAAGATCCATTGCGAGTGTACCGCTTGTGAAGAGACCTTTTTTGATATCATACGTCACATCACCGGATTTAACAGGCAGTACATCCTTTTTCAAGGAAGCAAAGAATTTTGCTCCAGCAACAGCGCCATCATTGTTAAGACCGATATCTGTTTTATCTGTACCATTTTTACCAAATACGTATCCGCCAGGACCTGCTAGGAACGCATAGTCAAAATATAAATTTCCAATGTCAAACATGAAAGCGAATTTGTTTTTCGCAGGATCATTATACGTTTTAGCAAAAGCTACTACGTCATCAAAGGATTTTGGCGCCGTTTTCACCAAATCTTTGTTATAGATCAAAGCATACGTTTCAACTGATTTCGGGTAACCAAACAGTGTATTATTGAAGGTCGCTCCTTGTACAGCAGCTTCCGCGTTTTCTTTTTTCGTTTGATCCGCGAACACATCATTCGGCAAGTACAAGCCTGCAGCTACCATTTTACCTAAGTTATCATGTGGAATAACAGTAACGTCTGCTGCTACGCCAGCAGGACCGTCAGCCGTTAATTTAGCCGGTTGATCCGGTGGGTTCACTTCTTCGAATTTAACAGATACTTTATATTTCGCTTCGAATTGCTTGGCAATGGATTCAATGAATGCTTTTTGATCCGGTGCATCCCAAACTACGAGTTTAGCACCAGCTTCTGGTTTAAGGCCCATGTCGGTATCGGTTGTTGTTGCTGGCGTTGCTGCTGCAGTTGCTTTTGGTGCTTCTGTTGCAGCTGCTGCTGAAGGCTTCGCAGTATCCTCTGGTGCGGAAGAACACGCTGTTACAGATAGTGCAACTGCGGATACGGCTGCAAGCATGGATAGTGTTTTTTTCATTTTTGTAAAACCCCTCTCATATTGTGTACATGGTGGATACAAGCGTTGTATTGCGGTGAAATGAGCGGATGTAAGCGACTACAAATAGTTGTGCAAACGTTTGCTCAATTTCGAATAGTCATAGCTTTAAGTTTCATTTTTATCGAACAAAGTGCTTTAATTGCGTGAAACATCTCCTTGCAAGCGCTTTATTCATGAGTAATCATACAACATACCTTTTCATTTGTAAAAACGTTTGCACAGATTAAATCGGGCTGATTTCGCGTAATTATCTCTAATTACCTTCTGAAATCTCTGATTTACGAAGTATTTCAAAAATAAAACGAATGACAAAATCCTACATTTTGCACTAAGTTCAATGCAAATTGCATCGATCCAGAGCACTAGTAGCAATACCTGAGCACTATCTAAATAAAACTACAACCTTTTCATCTAAATGATTTACTTTTGCTGGGGAAATAGCTAACATAGTAAATAACGCATCACAATCCGTGAGCACAATCGTTTGCACTGGAGGTTCGGATCATGTCCGTTACGATTATCGACGTTGCCAAAAAAGCAGGGGTTTCCCCCTCTACCGTATCCCGCGTAATATCCGGACATTCTCGCATTAGTTCAGCAACGATCCGCAAAGTGAAAGAGATTATGGATGAATTGGGTTATCACCCGAATGTCATGGCTAAGAGTCTTGTTTCCAAAACAACACAAACGATAGGGATTCTCCTGCCGCGTTCCGCAGAAGAACTCTTCTTAAATCTATTCTTCTCTGAAATCATTCGCGGCGTCGTGACACAATCCACGCGAAGCGGCTATGACTTGATGATGACCACAGGTACATCAGAACGTGAAGAAGTCGAAGCGATTACTAGACTTGTCAAAGGGCGCAGAGTCGATGGCATCATTCTGCTATATTCTCGTAAATCCGATCCTGTAATCTCCTTCTTACAAGAGATGAATTTCCCGTTCGTGCTTGTGGGTCGAAGTGAAGATTTCCCTGATGTGCTTTCGGTTGATAATAATAATATACTGGCTGCCTATGATGCGACACGCCATCTAATCGCCCAAGGCCATAAGCGCATTGGCTTCGTAAGCGGGCCTCCAAATCTTATCGTCTCACGAGATCGTATGGATGGCTATGTACAAGCCATGCGAGAGGCTAAGTTGGAAATTCAGTCCGAATGGATTGTTGAGGGTGAATTTCTGCAAGAAAGCGGCTATCGTGCCATGTCATTTTTCATGAATCTGCCTGAGCGTCCCACTGCACTTGTCGTCATTGATGACATCGTTGCCTTCGGTGTTCTTCGCGGCGTGACTGAGCTTGGCTATAAAGTGCCAACTGACCTTAGCTTGGTTGGTTTCAACAATATTCCGATGTCAGAACTGTCTTCTCCACCGATCAGCTCCATCGATATTGGCATCTATCAACTCGGATACACGGCCTCACAAACCTTAATTAAAGCTGTGAAGGGTGAACCGATTCACCATCATCACATCATCATCCCACATCGATTGATGACGAGAGAATCGTCCCTTCATTCTATTCATAGTTAAGGTCATTCCTCGCTATATACGACATAAAAGAAGAAAGCAAGAGAGCTCGTCCGCTCTCTTGCTTTCTTCTTCTTTCATTTTGGTACGATCATTAAGGAATATGAACGACAGCGATTTTATCGATGGCAACAAAGAAAACCGTACCGTTATTATTTGCTAGAACAACATTTCCATTTTCAATACCAAGAAATCTACCTGTATGATTCGGTGTAGTACCTGCGTGAACTGTGATGACCGTACCAAGTCCGATGCGAGCCAAAGTAGCAAATACGGAGCAACTCATTGTGTTTTCCTCCCTTCAAGCTTTATACGATATAGTATTCTAGCTTTCCACTTTTGATATAGACGAATGAAGAAGTGGATGCGTATATTTTAAGAGAAGGCGATAGACACACGAAAAAAACCTTTCTATCTCTCAACTTTCATCGAGATAGAAAGGTTTCCTATTTCTCTAACTACGCGGAAGATACTTCTTCCGAATCACTTGCCGAATCCGTGCCTTCAAGGAAGAATTGCACGAGCTTCACATGCTTTTTCAACGATTTCTCGTGAATGAGATTGATTTTCCCATTATCCAATGAACCAAAAACATAGATCAATTCTTCGTTATCATGTGACCAATCGAAGCCTTCTAAGAGCTGTAGGGACTGCGTCCACTCTTCGTTATATTCCCCATTCGGGAATAAGAAACGATTCGCATAGAGCGCAATACTTTCCTGAATCACACGGTTTGCTGATGTATATTGCGCCAATCCTGGCTGCTCTGGCATCATAGGTAGGATAGTATTGAAAAACTGATGCAAGATTTCAACATAGGTCGATGGATCATGACGAATTTTACGCTGCAGTTCATAAGAAGGCTGCATTCTACCAGAGAATAGCATTGTCGCTGTCGCATACAACCAGCTAAAACATGTAAAGTTACGGTTAAACGAGGTCAAATTGCTGCGTCTCTCCACACCTGCTGCTTTCAGATACACATTGTGATCCACAACTTGCTGAATAACCAAATTAAGCGGATCGATGGAATCGAAGGAATGTCCGAGTTCCTTACTAACTAGCTGCACCTTGGAGTTGATGTCGCCGAATAACTGCTGCTCTTCTTCCTCCGTTAAGCCAATATAAATTTGCACAGCAAGCTGTGTTTCCATAAGGTCTAGGCGTCTTCCCTCTAGCTGATTAATCGTGCCTTCCGTTTCCTCAACCTCTTGTTTAATCTCTGCATCATCACTAAACTTCCGTTGCTTAATCTTGAGTAGCGCAAGCTTCTTCTCGAAGCGTTTTACTTCTTTCTGCATCTGCTCATTCACATAACCAAGTGCTAGAATACGATGTTGCCCATCTAGTATTGAAAGCTTCGAGCCATGCTTGAGAAGGAACTCCTTCGCCCCTTTGGACAATTGATTAACTTCGCGAAGCGATAGTGTAACAGGACCGAAAAACACATGGTCTAACTCGCGTTCCTGCAAATAGGTCGAAATCTTCCGGCGCTGCATATTACTCAACTTCCGTTGAACCATCGGATCGATCATCGTATAGTTCAGCAAGTCCTGAACGCGTAAGGCAACAGTCGCGAGACCGAACCTTTCGCAGAACGGATGGATGGTCATTTTCAGGCGTAATCCTTCCATTAGCTCACGTCCTCCTTATTCGCAAAACTAGCTTTGTAGGCTTCAGCGTCACTGATTAAGAACGCATTTTGCTCCTGATAGAAACTCTTGATATGATTGTAAGCCTTCATAATCCGCGTACGTCTAGGCAAACGATCCTTTTCTTCTCCTGCGTAAATACTATTCCAATTCACATGCGGCAATATTTTCAGGGCATGCTCAAGCGCATAGCGATTAAAGCTGCCTGTTTTCGTTGCTTCTTCATGCATGAAAAGAGCTAGAGCAATTTGGATATTCTCGGACCACACGATTTCACCCTTCGCCGGTGACGGCAAGTGAGTCAATAATCCGTTAAAATAACCGCCTGCTAGCGAAATAAGCTCCTGCAAATCTTTATCCGCATATTGATAATTGTTATTGCGAGCCGCTGATTTCATTCGACCTTCAAATAATCCCACCAGAATCTCAATTAACAAGTGGTAGGAGAACAAGTACTCCGGCGATTTCCCGCGTTCAGAGAACATATCGACAGTTAGCTTCTGCATAGCAGGTGCTTTCGCCGCTAGCTCAGTCGCAGCGACATGATAGAATCGACGTTGATCACGAAGCACAGCCAAGTTGCCTCCAAGTTTACGAGGAAGCTTGTTAATGTCGGAGAACAATTGACGTTCTTGACGGGCATTAATGTCCAAATACGTCATTGTGGAAATCGGGAATGCATACAAACGACGCAGCTTTTCCGTAATTTCTTCCATTTTGTCGTATTCACGACGATCTTTCGCACGTGCCATCTGACTTTGCAGCGTTTCCATAATCCGTTGGAATGCAGCTAAGCGATGCTGGCCATCCACAACATACAATTTCTCGATCGGCTGTAGACGAAGCGCTCCATGCTCCTCATCATAATGCCCAGCGCCTCTTGCAGAGAAAATAATCCCAGGGAAATAGATGGGCTGGCGGTCTTCTAAATATAAATTCACATAGTCAATTAACTTGGAGAGGTTTCGTGGAATAATCGCACGTTGTACTTCTAAATCCACCTCAAAAATAGAAAATAGTTTGCTAATAGGTAATGTTGCAGCTATTGTTGCTTGCCCGAACGTATGTCCTAAAACTCCGGGAATTTCTACGAACGATGACGGCTTCTGATCCGCTAACAGCTCTGATAGTGAAGAAATGGCATCCATATATGCTTACCCCTTTCAACGTATAAATTTTCTCAAAACCTTACACCTACATATGTCTCTCATTCTCCTATTTTTACCAAAATCTCTAACTTTCATTCTAAGGATCGTAGCCAATCTCCTATACGTCTTGCTGCCTCAAGTAATCGAGCCTCTTCTTGCACTAAAGCAATACGGACAAATCCTTCTCCTTCAGCGCCAAATGCATCGCCAGGAATAACGACTACCCCTGTCTGGAATAACATTTCCCGGGAAATTTGTCGAGACGTCCAACCCTTGGGTATCGGAGCCCAAATAAACATCGTTGCTTTCGGTGGTGGAATGATCCAACCCGCATCATTTAATGCCGAAATAAAACCATTTCGTCTCCTCTCATACATACTTGAGACAGTGTGATCGCTTTCCATATCTTCTTCTAAAGCTGCAATACCTGCTGCTTGAATGGCGCCGAATACCCCATAATCGATGTTCGATTTAAGTGTCTTGAGCGCTTTGACCGCATCTGCATGACCCGTTAGGAATGCGATGCGACAGCCTGCCATATTGAAGCTTTTGGACAAAGAATGGAATTCAATGGCAACCTCCTTAGCACCTTCGATCTCCAAAATGCTCATTGGCTTGTAGCCGTCAAAAGCCATTTCGGAATAGGCAAGATCGTGTACAACAAGCAAGTCTTGCTTCTTGGCATAGGAAATCAAATGCTCAAAGAAAGCACGATCTGCAACAGCAGACAACGGATTGCTCGGATAGTTAAGCAAGATGAATTTTGCCTTCGCAGCCACGTCATCTGGAATGTCCTCTAGTCGGGGTAAGAAATCATTTTCTGCACGCAGCGGTAGTAAATAAGGCTCAACCCCCGCCAGTACGAGACTTGCCGAATATATGGGATAACCTGGATCAGGGACAATCGCTATATCCCCAGGATCACAGAGTGAAAGCGCTAAGTGAGCAAGCCCATCTTGTGAGCCCATCAAAGTTAAGATTTCCGTTTCAGCATCAAGCTCTACACCGAACCGATAGTGATACCATTTGGCAACAGCTTCGCGGAATGCTAAGCTCCCTTCGGAGGAAGGGTAACCGTAATAAGCTGGGGTTCGAACAGCTTCAGCCATTGCTTCCAAAATTCGGGCAGAAGGAGGTTGGTCAGGACTTCCTATACCTAAATCTATGACGTCCACCCCTTGGTTCATAACTTCTCTCTTCCATTCAGCCACTTCCGAAAAAATAGCCGAGCCTAGCTGTTGCAGCCGTTGTGATCCTTTAAATGTCATGGGTAGCTTCCTTTTAATGTGATTGTCATCAAATGATGCCGACCTGATGAACGAGTCTAATCATATACAGCAAAAATAAAATTAAGACCAAATACGTGATACCAAACTTCCAGCGAGTCTTAGCTGGCACTTCATAATAGTTCTCCTGTAACCCTAGAGGGGAGTACTCCACTTGAACTTGGAGACCTAGGTGCAAGCCATCCTCTTTATTCATACGTTCCACTTTCACTAGTTGTACTCGTTTGATGACCGCCTGCACAGGTAAATAAGCGTGGCCCTCAAAGCTAATAGCTTGCCAAGACATATGCAAGGTTTGCCGGCCAGCGCCTGGTCCTTGCAGTTCTGAGAAGGTAATATAGTCCAAGTCACGTGTGTGACTCTCACCTGGAATCATATAGCCTTGCTCTAACAAATGATTGGCTGGAAATTCGAATCGTGTAGCGACGGTTATGCGCTCTTCTTTATGTCGATACCGTACATATTTCTTGTACAAATCCCAAGCAAACAACGCCCAGATGATAAAGAAGATAACTTTATTCGCATAATTGTTGATGTACACAATGAATATGAGCCCGCCAATTAATCCAAGCAGCCATAACCAACGTGTTACCGCTGTCGAGATTCGCCCGCCATCCAAGGGATGAATCGGCAGTAAATTAATCAGATTAAGGTAAAATGCAGCGTAGGCAACAGACACGATTACAGCCGAATCCAAATACACGCCTATTCCAAAAGCGGCGACTCCCCCGAGAGTGCCTAGAATAGGACCTCCGATTCCGATAAATGCTTCTGTCGCCGCATCGGTTGGATTCTTTTTCATCGTAATCAACGCACCGAGAAATGGGATAAAGACTGGCGCCGAAACGGGAAATCCCTTCATCTTCGCTGCGAGCACGTGACCAAGCTCATGAATGAGGATCATGAGGACGATGCCAATTGCGAACGGTAAAGGCGCTAAATAAGCGTAAGCCCAGATCGTGATGAACATCGAGATGATGGCCCCGCCAACCTTACCAAATTTCAAAGCGGCAAGAAGCAGCTTGCCTTGTGAAAGGAGAACAGCGATGAATCCGCCAATAGCTAATGGTGACTTTTTGCGTGCTGGTTTCTGGTTATCTCCCATATGCACATCACCCTTTCGCCCATACATCCTCAAACACATCTTCTTTGAAGCCGACGGTAACTTTATCGCCATCCGTTATAATAGGTCGCTTGATTAAGCGTCCATTTGAGGCTAACAAATCAAGCATTTGTTGTTGAGTCATGCCAGGCAGTTTGTCTTTCAAATTCATTTCTTTGTATACGTCACCTGATGTATTGAAAAACTTCTTAATCTCAAAACCACTAAGCTTAAGCAGCTCCGCTAGTTCCATCGCTGTAGGCGGCGTTTCAAATAAAGGGACTTGATCTGTAATCTCAATGTCATGTGCTTTCAGCCACTTTATTGTACTACGGCACGTCCCACATTTATCGTATCCATACACTTTAACTCCCATGTTGTAATAACTCCTTTATGCCGTATGATGATCTAGTCGAACTACTTAAAATTTTGGGCTAATTAACAAGGAAAGTCAAGTAATTGCAAATAAAAACCATCCGCAAATTGGAATGGTTTTTATTTATTTAACTACTTTCCTCTAACCATTGTTCAAGTGCAGCTAAATCTGCCGGTAGAGGAGCGTTAAATTCCGTCCATACCCTCGTGCCTGGATGAACAAAGCCCAATCTAAACGCATGCAGGGCTTGGCGCTCTAAACGTCCGCTGGCTTCAAGTTCAGCCGCATACTCCTCATATTGGGGCAATGTGTACATCTTATCACCCAATAGTGGGTGGCCTAAATGTCGCATATGCACACGAATTTGATGCGTACGTCCTGTTTCCAACCAAATTCGGACAAGCGCAGCCTTTTCGAATTGTTTCACAAGCTCATAATGAGTTACAGCAGCGTAGCCATCTGGCCTAACGATGCGCACATGAGGCTGATCGGGATCACGGTCAATGGGCTCATTGATCGTTCCACTCGGTACGGCAACCGTCCCCCAGACGAAAGCGAGGTACTCTTTTTTCACAAGATGCTGAATCATTTGCTCGGAAATTTGTTGATGCACATACGGTGTTTTGGCAATTGCCAGAACGCCCGAGGTTTCTTGGTCCAGTCGATGCACAGGGCGGAAACGGCACGTAATCCCAGCTTGCTGCCAATGGTATACGACCCCATTCGCAATCGTGTTCACATAATGACCATGCGTCGGATGGACGATGATGCCCGCATCCTTAGCTAGAATGAGCAGATGCTCATCTTCGTGAAGGATATGCAACGGAAGGTCCTGCGGCAGAATATCCTCGGACTGCTCTTCCTCCATCCGAATTTCCACTCGATCACCAGCCTTCACTTTGATATTGATGTACTGCCTTTCTCCGTTTACTGTGATCCCTTGTTCTGTCAATTTGATGCGGGATAACAATTTACGTGAGACCATCAATCTCTTTTGCAGCACCGTCTTGAGAATAAAACCCTCTTCCTCAGGCGGGACAACGTACACTAATGGTTCATAATAGCTCATGATTTACGTTTAAACACCTCAGCACTACGTATATATTCCACATCAGCAATCCCCTCACGGAAGTTCGCTGTGCGGGCAATGGTAAAGAAAAAGTCGGACAATCGATTTAAATATCGGCGCACCTCTGGATTAATCTCCTGCGTGCGAGCCAGTGTGACGACAAGACGCTCGGCTCTTCGGCATACCGTACGACATACATGTAAAGTCGATGAAACGGTCCCGCCTCCCGGCAAAATAAAACGTGTGATATCTGGCGTCTCTGCATCATACTTATCAATCCAAGCCTCTAGGGCATCCACCATGTCAGCCGTTACTTTATAGGGACGCAAATCCTGCTTCAGAAGCGCAAGATCTGAACCGCAATCAAACAGCTCATGCTGAACCTGCAGTAAATCAGGCAATAAATCTGGATATTTCTGCGGATCCATGAAACTCATTGCTTGACCAAGGAAGCTATTCAGTTCATCTGTCGTCCCATAAGCTTCGACCCGATCATCATCTTTATCCACACGACCGCCAATTACACCGGTTTGACCGGCATCTCCTGTACGCGTATATATTTTCATTTCAGGATCCCTCCATTTTTCGTAGGATTTGTTACTCCTATCATCTCATAGATACGCTGCATATCCAAGTGCAGTCTAACATGCTCAGCCAATCGATCAAATGCGGCTTCCCGACGTTCCTTATAACGAAGTCCTTCTGCTGTAGGAGTTAAGCCTTTATGTGT
This sequence comes from Paenibacillus sp. J22FR5, assembly GCF_059691975.1. NCBI lineage: Bacteria > Bacillati > Bacillota > Bacilli > Caryophanales > Paenibacillaceae > Paenibacillus > Paenibacillus sp. J22FR5. Next base: position 14,185 of record NZ_JCAUAN010000018.1, read on the forward strand.
GCGAATCTGATTCAGCCATGCTCTTCGGAAGTCATCATTGTGCAGAATGCCATGGATGTAAGTTCCCCACACACGCCCATCTAGGGAGGCTGCCCCGTCATTATGAAGAGGAGTTTCTAATTGTTCGTCCGAGTCCGTGCTTATTTGAGGAGCTATATGGAAAGGAGCCACGGTTTCATGCAAATATTGCGTCCGCCCCATGTGGATTTCATAGCCATCAATACCTACTTTAGCGTTATCTGTTGCGAAAAGCGTGCTAACACCTTGTACCCGTACCGTTCGTTTTTCCGGCGTAAACACCGTTTCTGTCGGCAATAGACCCAAGCCTTCGAGCTCCGCATGGTCCGATTCGTATCGCCCGGGATCCGAAAGTGTCACACCTAGCATCTGATAACCTGCACAAATGCCAACAATGTGGCCTTCTTCCTCCTGAACAAATGATGTCAATCGCGTAGCCAATCCCGACTCTTTCAGATATCGTAAATCTTCCATCGTATTCTTACTGCCAGGAAGCAACACCACATCCGGCTCTCCCCATTCAGCGAGATGCTCAATATAACGGAAATGTACGTCGCTTTCCTCTTGCAGAGGATCAAAATCTGTAAAGTTAGACAGGCGAGGCAAACGAATAACGGCAACATCCAATTGATCAGCACGCTTCCCTAGGCCACTCTCAGTTTTCCTAATCTGAGTACGCTTGGAATCGAGAGAAGCTGAATCTTCATCCTCGATACCCAACTGCTGTAAATAAGGGATAACACCAAGGACTGGTTTCCCGGTTCGCGCTTCCAACCAATCCAAGCCAGGCTTCAGCAAGCTAACATCCCCACGAAATTTATTAATGATAAAGCCTTTCACGCGATCTCTTTCCTCTGGCGTCAAGATTTCAAGCGTACCCACAATGGATGCAAAAACCCCGCCACGATCAATATCAGCAACCAACAGAACGGGAGAATCCGCCCAACCGGCCAGCCTCATATTCACGATATCACGATCTTTGAGATTCACTTCAGCCGGACTTCCCGCACCTTCTAGAACCACAATATCATATTGGTTGCGGAGGCGTTCTAAGGCTTCTTTTACGATTTCTTCCGCTTTCGGCAAATAGGATTCTCTATAGGTTCTTGCGTCCAAATCTGCATAAGGTTTACCATGTACAACGACCTGTGCAACCATGTCTTGCTTGGGTTTGAGCAGAATCGGATTCATATCGGTTGTCGCAATAATTCGGCAAGCATCCGCCTGCACACCTTGTGCCCTGCCAATTTCTTTGCCGTCAAAGGTGATATAGGAATTGAGGGACATATTTTGTGATTTAAAAGGGGCCGTCTGCCAGCCGTCCTGCGTGAAAATACGGCAGAGGGCAGCCGTAAGAATACTTTTACCAACATCTGAAGCTGTGCCTTGAATCATTAGAACGGTTGAATTCGAAACAGTTTCACTCATGGTCTGCCACCCTCACTCCTAGATAAGTCACTTAACATGCTTCGTAGAGCATGAATTAAACGCTCGTTATCCGCACGAAGACGAATGGCAACACGACAATAACGTTCATTCAAGCCTTCAAATAACGAAGCATCTCGTATGAGAATACCTTGGTGCCCTAGAATTTGTTGAGCCTGCTTAACGTTAACCCCAATCGACTCAGGGAATGAAAACAGCAGAAAATTCACATCACTCGGTACGACTTCGAGGCCTAATCGACCTAGTTGATCGATCAGCCACGGCTTCTCAATGCTCAACCAATTCCTAGTGGACTGTTCAAATGCCTCATCATCTAGAACCGCTTCTCCAATGCGCTGAGCGAGATAATTCACACTCCACTGCACCTGTTGCTGACGAAGTTGCTTAATGAGGTCTGGGTGCGCCACCACGAAGCCTAATCGTATCCCTGGAATTGAATAAAATTTGGTCATCGAGCGAATCACAATGAGATCGTGACTTGTAGACGCAAGCTTGAGCAGCGAATGATCCGCCTCCTTAGGAACAAAATCCATAAAAGCCTCATCGAGTACAAGTTTACGCTGACTCTGGAGCAGACTGTTTAACACAGAACGAGGAAGTAATTTACCTGTGGGGTTATTGGGAGACCCTAGGAAGAACAAGTCAACAGCGGATAACGATGGTTCGATGTCTTGCCATTGAAGTTCAAAAAGGTTATGAGGGAATAACGGAATATTGGTGAGATCGCCACCCGTTTTGTGAACCGCTTCCTCATATTCGCTAAAGGAAGGCCTAGCCAGGCCCGTTGCCCTTGGCTTCAATACGCGGATGATCAAATCAATTAGCTCGGCAGCACCATTTCCGACCAGGATACTTTCGGAATTAATATCATATTTGCGGGACAGCTTTCTCCGCAACTCACGAACAGCAGGGTCTGGATATTTAACGATATCCCGCCAGCTCTCAGTCAAAATCTGTTTGACCATTTCGGGAGGTCCAAGTGGATTCATATTGGAGCTATAATCCAGAAACTGCTCCATCGGCCGATTGAAGGCTTCCTCAGCCGTCCTAAGATCGCCCCCGTGGCCGTAACGCTCTAACATAATGGTCATTCCTTTCACTTAAGGATTACAAACCATGCATTTGAATAATGATGACAGCAAGCAAAAGCACACTCTCCAGCAGTTCGTTTAAAGCACCGTAGGTATCTCCTGTAAGACCGCCTAATTTGCTGCTGATATAAGCTGCAATTCCACCTCCAACGAGCGCTGTTATGGCTGTAAAGCCAACGACGATGCTCCAGCTAGGCAATGAAGTTAGGTTACTGCCGTAGATACATAACGTAGTTGTCAGCAGGGCTACTACTAACGATAAAGTGACATGCTTGCCGCTAACGCCACGGAACAGGCTGCCTAGCCCCGAATTCGGCCGTGCATAAGGCCAATTCTTTATCGCTGCAACCATGAACCAACGGCTCCATATAGGTACGATTGCCAATAGGATAAGTAGGCTGCCTCGTTCCCCCAGTTGATCTGCATCTAGCAAGGTATACAGCAAGGAAAATTTTAGTAATAAATGTAGGACACACACGATAACGCCCATCGCGCCTACGCGACTATCCTTCATAATCTCTAGCATTTGCTCCCTGGGTCTATGACTGAGAATACCGTCTGCGGTATCCATCAAACCATCCAGATGCAGTCCGCCTGTGAGAACCACCCAAATTCCTAGCAATAGGATCGCTGCAGGCATGGTTGGCAAAGCGTAGGAAAACCCTTCTCCTGCCAACAGGAGAAGCAGTCCGATCACGAAGCCAACGAGCGGATAAAATACCGAGCTTCGCTGAAATACGCGCTCGGTATAGTCAATCTGCACCGGAATTGGCAGACGCGTCAGAAATTGAAAGGCAGCTAGACAGGCTCGCAGCCAGTCTACCAAAGCACGAGTATGACGCACAGGAGTCCTCCCATCACTACATAACTGACGCCGTAGAGCATTCTCACGGCGTGCACGATATCCCGCTGCGTCCGCGGACGCAGCGGCCAGCCTAGGCGGGCGCGCTCACTCGCAGCGCCGCCATAGACGTTCAGCCCGCCAAGCTCGATCCCGAGTGCCCCGGCTACCGCCGACTCGGGTATCCCGCTGTTCGGGCTGGGGTGTAGATGCGCGAAGCGGCGAATCGCCGCCGCCGCGCGCCCCGCTGAGAGGCCCGGCTTCAGCAGGGCCACGAGGATCAGCAGGATCCCGGTCAACCGCGCCGGGATCCAGTTCAAGGCGTCGTCCCAGCGGGCCGACGCGGTGCCGAAATGACGGTATCTGTCATTTCGGTAGCCGACCATCGAATCCAGCGTATTCGATGCACGGTATAACATCGCCAGCGGCGCACCGCCGATCAGCGCATAGAACAAGGGCGCGATGACCGCGTCCACGATGTTCTCCGCGACCGTCTCCACGACGGCTCGCGTGAGTTCCTCCTCGTAGAGCGTATCCGTATCCCGGCCTACAATGTAGCCGGTGTACTTTCGAGCATCTGCGAGGTTGCCTGCACGCAGCGGATTGTAGACAAGATACGCGGCGTCCTTTAATCCTTTGATTGCAATCGTGGTGGAGATAAGCCAGGTTGAGATAGCATAACCTAGCCAAGGATGAACCTCACGGGCGAAGATTACAAGCAGTAGAACCACAGAGAAGCTCAATGTAACTGTCGAGGCCATGAGCACGATTCCTTTGAATCGCAGCCAGCCTACGTGCTGTTTATTCTGACTTTTATCTGTTTTAGGCTGCAGCCTGTTTTCCACGAAGCGGATCCAACGGCCAATGATAATAACAGGATGAGTGGGCCACTTCGGATCGCCAATTATCCAGTCTAATGCGATCGCAGCAGCCGTCATCCAAACGATTTCCTGCCATGTATATATCCACATATAAGAGTCACCATTCCATACTTGTTTCAAGCATCTATTAGTCTAAAACATAGGCTCTACTCTTTAGTTCGATGGGGATACCAACGGTAACCAGAAACACCTGCTGACAAACTTCAGCCAATCGCTGATTCAACCGTCCAGCCAAGTCTCTGAATTGACGACCCAGCGGGTATTCCGGCACAATGCCGTCGCCAACTTCATTCGTAACCATGATGAGTTGTCCACTGTAGGAGGACACGACGTCCACGAGCTCGTCAATTTGCTTCGTCACGAGCTGAATAGCCTCGCTCTCCTTCTCGTAGTAGAGCAGCCAATTCGTCAGCCAAAGGGTTAGGCAGTCCACGAGAACTACAGCCTCCTCGCCGCTCTCACGCAGTTGCTCGAGACAAGCTCGCAGCGCATACGGCTCCTCTAGGGTTTCCCAAGGGAATCCCGAATGAAGCCTTTGCTGCTGGTGCAGCTGGGCCCGCTCCCTCATTTCCTCATCGTAGATGTGTGAGGTCGCGATGTAAAGCCCTCGCTGGCAGCGATGCATCGCCAGCTTCTCCGCGAAGGAGCTTTTGCCGCTGCGTGCGCCGCCCGTTACCAGAACTGCCATGGCGTCCGCCTCCTTCTTTCTCCTTCTATGTCAAATCGCTGCTCACAACTCTTGCAGCTTCTTACTTACTCGCATTACAGCTTCAGTACAGCCGCCTTAAACATTAACCCCGCGACACGCCTGCGCTTTCGAACGTTGCCATTTCCTTCATGATCTTGCCTGCGGCATCGATCAAGTTGAACACAAGCACCGCGCCTGTGCCTTCGCCCAGTCGCATATCCATTTGCAGCATCGCTGCGAGGCCAACCGACTCCAGCAGCTTCGTATGTCCCTGCTCCTGCGATAAGTGCGAGGCGAGCATGTAGGACGCGCTTAGCGGGGCTAATCGGCTCGCCACGAGAGCCGCTGTCGACGAGATGAAGCCGTCGACCACAACCGGGCAGCGATGCTTCGCTGCGCCGAGGATCACCCCAACGAGTCCGGCGATCTCCAATCCGCCGACCTTACTTAACACCTCAAGTGCAAATTCCACGCTTGCGCTTGCACTATCATTTGCATTTGCACCTGCACCCGCGTCTCCTCGCCCACGCAGCCCATTCACATCCAACGCCTTATTCACAACCGACTGCTTATGCAGCCATGTCGCATCGTCGATGCCCGTTCCACGGCCCACAGCAAGGCCAGCGTCTAGGCTAGTCAAAGCACACAAAATCGCCGCGCTCGCCGTCGTATTCCCGATCCCCATTTCGCCAGTGGCGAAAAGTCGGTAGCCTTTTGCCACCAAATCATCTACGATCTCACTGCCTGCTTGAATCGCCTGCACCGTCTCCTTCAGCGTTAGTGCCGCTTCCTTCGCCATATTGCGCGTGCCTTTTCTAACTTTGCATGAGACCAGATTCGGATGTTCCAAATCTGCATTGACCCCCATATCTACACACACCACATCAGCTCCTGCATGCCTAGCTAGCACATTAACAGCAGCCCCGCCATAGAGGAAGTTAAGCACCATTTGAGGTGTCACTGCCGCTGGAAAGGCACTAATGCCTTCCTCACAAACACCATGATCACCTGCCATAACAATAACAGCTTTTTTCTCAAAAGTTGGAATCACTTCGCCTGTTATCCCTGCGACTTGGCGCGCAATATCCTCCAACTTGCCTAAGCTTCCTTGCGGCTTGGTCAATTGATTCAAATGATCATTCGCTTGAAGAGCCACCTCTTGATGGATAGGTTCAATCGCGTTAATCAGGTTATGTAATTTATTCATTATTGTCATCCTCCCACCTTGAATTATTTCCCAGGTTGCAATAAAATCTGCGGCACCTCACTTACGGGGTGCTTCAAAATAATCGGTTCTGTTCCGTACACCTCAGCGATGCGTGCACTCGTAATGATTTCTTCTGGTGTTCCCATGGCGGTTATCCGTCCCTCATGCACAATCATCAATCGTGTACAGTACTGTGCTGCCAAATTCAAATCATGCAGTACGGCTACAACCGTTAGCTCCGACTCTAGCTGCCAGCTTCGAATATAATCCATCATCTGTATTTGATAGCCGATATCTAGAAAGGTGGTTGGCTCATCCAGCATGAGCAAGCTTGGTTGCTGCGCCATCACTTTGGCCAGTGCAACGCGCTGACGTTCACCACCGCTTAAACGCTCAATTGTTCGGTCTACGAGCGCATCCAGCTCAAGCTTGGTAATAATCGCATCAATAAGTCCATTTGCATCAGCCGTATCCTCACCAAGCCAATTCTGAAAAGGATAGCGTCCCATCTCCACGACCTCACGAACCGTGAAGCCTACAGGGGGCAATGCATCCTGCTGAAGAACAGCGAGCCATTTAGCTAACTCTTTTCGCGAATAGGTTGATACTTTCTTCCCCTGCAAAAACACATGGCCATTCATTATAGGATCCATGCCAGAGATTAAACGGAGCAAGGTGGATTTGCCGCTGCCATTAGGTCCAATAATACCAAAAAATTCACCCTGCCCAACCTCAAAGCTAAGACCGTTTAACACTTGTTGTTCTCGAAAACTTTGAGACAACTGCTCCACCTTAATCATCGTCATCAACCTCTTAACGTTTTCTTATCTTTATGGAGCAGATAGGCAAAGAATGGCGCACCTAGAAATGCCGTTATAACACCGAGAGGAATTTCAGTTGGACTCAGGAGTGTTCGAGCGAGGGTATCTGCCCATAAAACATAAATGCCACCACCGATCGCAGATAAAGGAATGATCAATCGATAATCTGGACCAACCAGCAGTCGCACCAAATGCGGCACGATCAGTCCAACGAAACCAATGACCCCTGCCACAGATACCGCAGCAGCTGTGATCAATGTCGCCGTGATCAGAACGATTAGCTTTGTACGCTCCACATGCACACCCAGATGGGCGGCTTGACGCTCACCTAATGATAGCAAGTTTAACGATCTCGCATAGCTTAGGAGAATGACGAGACCTATCACGAGATAGGGTGAAATCATATACGTATATGACCATCCCCGCAACGCTAGACTGCCCATGAGCCAAAAAATAATCTCATTAATCGTTTGGTTCGAAATCGAAACTAAGAACGACACGAACGCACCGAGAAATGCTTGCATCACGACACCCGATAGAATCAGCGTCTCCATCTTCAGCTTCCCTTCAATCATGGCTAGCTTTAGGACCAAGAACAAGGAAATAAGCCCCGTCATGAAAGCCACAATCGGGATGGACCATTGCCCGAACCAAGCCACTTGAAGCCCGAAATAAATGAGAAAAGCAGCCCCTACAGAAGCTCCTGAGGATACGCCAAGTGAGTACGGATCGGCCAGCGGATTACGCAGGACGCCTTGGAAACCAGCCCCAGCTAAGGAGAGTACAGCCCCAACAAGAACACCTAGTAATACACGAGGAATTCGCACTTTATTCATAATTTGTTCGGAGGATTGCGGCCAATTTACCTCGATGTGATTTCCTAACCAAGGAAGATGCTTACCCAATATCCCTACAATGTGCGAAATAGGAAGATGGGCCGTACCGATGGATAAACTCACCACAATAGAAAGAAGAAGGAGTATAACTCCTACTCCTCCCCCTAGCAATAATTTTCTTTTCATTATTTCACCAATTCAGGATAGATACCTTTCGCCATTTCCAGAAGTCCATCCGTCAATCTCGGACCTGGGCGACTTAGCGAGTTTTGGTCGAGACCTACCACACGTTTATTTTTGACAGCGTCAATCGCATCCCAACCACCGCGCATACGTATAATCTCTTCCAACGGTTTTTTGCTCTTCGTATCAACAACCCCGTTAGCAAACAGGATTACGTTCGGATTCTGCTGAATGATTTTCTCTTCACTAATTTCATACCAGCCTGCTTTATCGGCAGCAACGTTAATACCACCAGAGAGCGTAATTAATTCATCCATGAACTCTCCGCTTCCCACTGTCCAGCCTGGTGCAAATTCGATGTACACTTTTTTCTTGTTCTCTTGCTTCACATCTTTCACGGCATCGACAACCTTCTTACGATCCGCTTTCATTTTGGTCACAACTTTTTCAGCCTGCTCCTGATGATCGGTAATGAGACCGAATGTTTGAATATTGGTAATCGCATCATCTAATGTTTTCGGCTCTACTTTAAACACATTAATGTTCATCGCACGAAGTTTCTCAACCGATTCTGCATTCATGGATACACCTGTGAAAACAAGATTTGCATTGGAAGCAATGACAGCCTCTAGGTTTGGTTTCGTGATGCTGCCTAGCTTCGGTTTCGTTTTCGCCTCTTCTGGATAATCATCGTAATCAGACACACCCACGATATTCGCATCTAGCCCAATTGCAAACAGTGCTTCTGTCTCAGACGGTGAAACGGATGCAATCCGTTCAGGCGCTTTGTCAAACGTAAACTCTTTGCCTGTCGCATCCTTCACTTTCAAAGGATACGTTGTTTTCTTTGCTGCAGCAGGAGCCGTCGTTGCCGTTGTCGTTGGCGCCTTCGTCCCCTCGCCACCAAGTTTCGATGGATCCGAAATTTCTGCATCCTTTTTACCACATGCTGCTAAGGAAATGGCTGTTGCTACTGCTACCGTTAGAATAAGACCCTTTTTGACCAAACTTTGTTTCATCGACGGAACCCTCTTTCTGACCTTTTGATTTTCGATTGATTAATTCCAACAAAAAAATCTCCCTGTTCACTAGGAACGAAGGAGACGATAAATCGCGGTATTGGGCAACGAACTTAGCTACGCTGCTTCCTGATTTAACGCGATCCTTTTCCTCGAAGGATGTTGTAACGGCACCTTAGGCAGGTATCCTGACTCTCCAGCCATTCGCATGGTTGAATTACAGTGGCGGGACCGCGCCGGACTTGAACCGGCTTCCCTTTTAACTTCTAAACTTCTATTCCGAAGCTTAGCAGCACCTTTGGTTGCATAGTATACGATCAATCTATTTGTCGATTATAGACGTTCTCTTACTTTTGTGCAATGACTTTGAGAACTTTCAAAGCCTCGTCCATTTTCGGAGCATTCTGAGGAACGAATGCGAATAAACCTTTACCTTCAAATCCTTGCTCTTTCATCCATTTATTCCCTGCTAACGGAATGCCGTACAAATGCTTCTCCGCTGCTTTTCCTTCTTCCTTGATTTCGATTACCCCATCAGGATAATCTGCAGGATTGATTGTGTTGTCTAACGAAACGAATCCCGCTTGATTACTCAAGCCTTTGAACTGTTCTTCTCCCAGGATGAAAATACCGTTACCGCCAGCAGCCAGCTCAACAATCATTTTTTCCAAAGAAAAAATAGGGGATGTATTCAGCTTTACGGTAGGCATTTCCCCAACCTTAGCTTTTAAAGATACTTCCATTTTCTCTGCCGCTTCACTAGGAAAACCATTGGGGCCCATAATAAATACGGATACATCTGCTTTAGGTCCACCGCAAGCTGTTAGAGTCAGCATCATTCCTAGCAATACAACGAATAGCCATTTCGCCTTCATGTATGTAAATCCCTCCGTCGTGTACTCTCTATTTATCGATAGTCGCCAGAAAAGTCGGTTTTCACCGACTTTTCTTTCCTAATGTCATATATTCATTTATTTTTTGATCCAGCATCGTGCTTAATTCAACAACTGCATCAGAAGTCATTTCTCGTCCTTCCATGACCATCTGTTCCATTTTCCGTCTTAATGTATGAATCTCTTCTTCCAGTAAAGTTAGGGAATTTTGCTTTTTGGCATGTCTGGTCAGCCAACGCGGCCCAAACTCTTGTTCGCGAATTTGAAATTGCTTTTGAAAGCTAGTAAGCTGATATTCCATAAAAGCCATGCTCATCCCTCCTTACTCTAAGAATACCAGTTTTCGTCTACTATGAACATATGAATTTAGAAGATTCTTATAATTTCCTCAAGAAATTACCGATTCTCTCTAAAGCTTCATTGAGCTGGGAAACACTATAAGCATAAGAGCACCGCAAGAAGCCTTCTCCTCCAAGTCCAAACACATCTCCAGGCACTGCAGCAACCTTAGATTCGTACAAGAGACGCTGTGCAAATTCATCGGAAGTTAAGCCCGTAGCAACAATACTTGGGAACGCATAGAATGCACCTTGTGGTTCATGGCATTCAAGTCCTACCTCACGGAAGCCTTTGACAACCAATCGTCTCCGTTGATTATAGGATTCTATCATACGATCCTTCTCTTCAAGTCCATTCGTCAACGCCTCATGAGCAGCGACTTGACCCATGACAGGTGCACACATCACCGTATACTGGTGAATTTTGGTCATAGCCGAGATCAGTTCCCTGTGACCGCAGGCATAGCCCATCCGCCAGCCTGTCATTGCAAAAGCTTTGGAGAACCCGCTAACGAGAATCGTTCGATCCTGCATCCCTGGAACCGCGGCGAAACTCACATGCTTCTGACCGTACGTCAACTCCGCATAAATCTCATCAGAAATGACAATCAGATCATGTTCTTCAACCACTTTGGCAATTGGCAGCCAGTCCTCATAGGTCATAATGCCGCCCGTTGGATTACTTGGGTAGCATAGAATTAATATTTTGGAACGTGGCGTAATCGCATCACGAAGCGCCTTTTCCGTTAATTTAAATTGATCCTTAGCGAACGTTTCGATGCCAACTGGCACACCACCGCTAATGGCTGTGATCGGCGAGTACGAAATATAACAAGGCTCCGGAATTAGAATTTCATCCCCCGGCGTAATCAGGGACCGGAGCGCTAAATCGATCGCTTCGCTGCCTCCAACCGTTACGAGCACTTCATTGGATGGTTCATATTTGACTTTAAACGATGTATACAAATAGTTCGCAATCGCTTCACGAAGCTCAGGAATACCTGAGTTTGGCGTATATTTCGTTCTACCGCGCTCCAAAGAATGAACAGCTGCTTCACGAACGTGCCAAGGCGTGGAGAAATCGGGTTCGCCAACACCTAAAGAGATGATATCCTCTTTGCTATTGCTAACGAGGTCAAAAAATTTCCGAATGCCGGACGGCTTCATTTCACGTACAGCAGGAGCGAGGTAGTCCTGCATGGATTTTTTACTTGATTGAATGGTGGTCTCATCCTTGATCATCGCGCTACCTCTTCCTTACGGCGAAACAAGCATTCGATGATCGTCTTCCTGATCTTCGAAAATAATGCCGTCTTGTTTGTATTTTTTCAAAATAAAATTCGTTTTCGTTGAAAGTACCCGGTCGATGGGTGAAAGTTTGTTGGAAACAAATGAAGCGACTTGCTTCAATGAGCTTCCTTCAATCTCTACGAGCAAATCATACGCCCCTGACATGAGATAAACCGATTTGACTTCCGGATATAAATAGATCCGTTCCGCAATCGCATCAAACCCGCGTCCGCGCTCCGGCGTAATTTGCACTTCAATTAGGGCGGTAACCTTTTCGTCATCTACTTTGCTCCAGTTCACGACTGTCGCATATTTGACGATGACCTTATCCGCTTCCATCTCGCTTATCGCTCGCGCAACTTCGGCCTCCGCCGTTCCTAACATGGTGGCGATCAGATCCGCGCTCCTGCGGGCATCTTCCTTTAGTAAATCGAGAATTTTAAGCTTCAAAGTATCCATGGTTAAACCTACCTTTCTGAAATATGTTTCGTTCATCCATTCATCTTACAATGAATCGCTGTCCTAATTCAATTACTGAGTGAGAAAGATAGGCAGAATATTTATATATATTTGAAAATTCCACCCCGATTGGTAGAATAAAAAGCCACTGGATGACCATCCAAGTGGCTTTTCGCTGCCAAATTCACTGTACTTTTATCAAAAAAGATCCATGCTTAAATACCGTTCGCCCGTATCTGGCGCAATACAGAGCACACGTTTTCCTGCCCCTAGCTTCCTCGCAACCTGTATCCCCGTCCAAACCGAGGCGCCCGCAGAAGGGCCTACTAGGATACCTTCCTGACTTGCCAAATCCTTCATCGTTTGGATCGCATCCTCATCCGACACTTGCACAATTTCATCATAGATGCTTGTGTTCAAAATGGCTGGAATAAAGCCCGGACTTGTCCCTACCAACTTGTGAGGTCCAGGGCTCCCTCCAGAGAGCACAGGTGAGCCCTTTGGCTCTACCACATAAATCTGGATATTCGGCAAATGTTCCCGGAGCACTTCACCAGTTCCCGTAATCGTGCCACCTGTCCCCGATGTTGCTACGAACGCATCTAACCGGCCCTCCATTTGCTGCAAGATTTCAGGAGCTGTCGTTACTCGATGAATACTGGGATTCGCCGGATTTTCAAACTGCTGTGGAATAAAACTGCCAGGGATTTGATCCCGCAGCTCTACTGCTTTAGCAATGGCTCCTGGCATCCGTAGAGCCGCTGGTGTGAGAACCACTTCAGCCCCGTAAGCCTTTAGTATATTTATGCGTTCCTTGCTCATATTATCGGGCATAATCAAAATAGCTTTATAGCCTTTGGCCGCGGCATTCATCGCAAGACCAATGCCTGTGTTCCCGCTCGTAGGTTCAATAATCGTTGAACCTGGTTGAAGGTGCCCCGATTTTTCTGCCTGATCAATTAGATTCCATGCAGCTCGATCCTTCACGCTTCCGCTCGGATTGAAATACTCCAGCTTCACATACAGTTCGGCAGCCTCCGGTTCCAACAAACGACGAATACGCACTGCAGGGGTGTCCCCGATGAGCTCTGTGATGCTGTTGACCATTTTTTTCGACATAGGTGCCCCTCCTCATCCCTCAAACATGCTACTCACATTTTCATGTGGAAGCCTAGTCCATGTCAAGGTTTAGGCTTAGAGGCGGTTAGTTTATTTCTGATGAATACCCATGAAAAGAATGTCGAGCTGCCGATAACGAGGAGTAAGACATTAATAACGAGCGGCTCCTTGCTCCATGAGATGACACAAATAAATAACAACACACCGCAGACGCGCCCTACATTCAGTGATAGCTCTCGCAGGACAATGTATTCCTCCCTCTGTTTGGCACTCTCCTCATCTGAACCAATCAGATCAAAGACGACAGAAATCATGGGTATGGAATACATGGGGAAAAAGAGCGCAGATCCGATACCAAATATCAGTAATGTACTATAGGACATTTTCCAAAAGAACGGCAAAATAACAAGCACAACCATAACCGAGCCAATGAACATACTCATTTTACGAAAAGATGGCCGAATGAACCGACCTGCTGCCCAGAAACTGACTAACGCAACAGAAGACGTAATTAGAGCAAAATTACCTAAGCTTGCTTCACTTGATGTCGATATGTACACCAACAATCCAATCATAAAGCCAAATACACCCTCACGAACGCCTTGAAAAAGCAAAGCCAAACTTACCTGCTTCCAAGGTGTTTCAGGTTGTCTTAGTATCCTAAACGGCAGCAGCCATTCGTATGTTCCGCTCACTTTTCTTTTTTTCAGAAAAAAACTAATCACGACGCCTAATACAAATATGCCTAAAGAAATGGAAAATATGAGCCGATATCCCGCTCCATCTCCTAAACTGACAATGAGTAAACCTGAAATCCACGGAGCTATAATGCCTGCACCTGCGCCTAAAAGGCCAACCCAGCCATTGAATCGATCCCGATTGTCAGGATCCGTTACCTCGAAGTAAACGACGTTGAAGGCAATCCAGAACAAGCCAACAGAGATGCCTTGAACCAAGCCTAGCCATACAAAATAGTGGACACTGCTCGTCCCCATCCAAAGCACCAGCATGTAGAAACAAGCTGAAATCGAGACACCTATACGTAAACAATTCATTTTATTGTGTTCTTTCACCCACTTCCCAGCTAACCAGAAGGTAATGGCCATGGTTAAATGGGTCGTTAAGGTAAACCAACCGATAAGCGTAAAGTCGTTTTTAGCTTTCCATAAATAGACGCCAACAAATGTACCTGACAAGGCATTGGCTCCGCCGAATAACGCATGAACAATAAGCAAAAGGATCGCTTGAGCATCCAGCTTCCCTTTGCTTTTCACATTCGTTTCATTAGTTTGCATACTCCTCCTCCTACCTGAGAGCGAATATTGGCTCTTGTTAAGCTTCCCCTTTGGAGTGAAAATATGAGGCAAATTCACGCAAAAAAACCGAATCCACAGGACTCGGTTCTTTAAGCGTTGTTATTCCGATTTGATTCGTTCAACCATCAGCAATCGGTCTGTATCAGAAAGCACTTTTTCCACTCTGAAACAAGATGGACACACATAAACATCCGACGTGAAAGGACCTGTAAGGAAAGCACTTCCCAACGTTTTAGGAATACTAGGCGTGAAGGAAGCTTCGCTTGTCACTTCCGTTCCAGCAAGAAGCAAGAATTCATGACAATTGGAGCACTCCGGCGCTTCTTCCTGTTCATCCGTCATTTGCTGGACTTTCTCGCCATACTTATCAAGCGGCTCATCGGAGTCATCCCACGCCATTGATAAATCCTCATCGGATTCAGCATATTCTTGCTCATTGAAGCGCAGCTTCTGCCCCGTCTGCTTCACCTTTAAATCAATGCTGCGGTAATCATTCAATTCATTAAAACAGTGTGGACACTCGTCTTCAGGTCCGATCTCGGGATCCCAAACGATCTCTGTTTGACACCACGGACACACAACTTCTTCATTGCCACTCATTGCGAAATCCTCCACCTAATTGCATTCATGCATATTTCAATACATAATAAACCCCTGCCGCTACAAACACAAGCGCAATAGCAAACAAGGTTCCCCACAGGTATTTCATTGTTCAAGCCTCCAAGACTATGTACTAAGTTACACAAGCTCCGACCACATAGGATAAGGAGACTGATAACGTTAAGGATAAGAAACCTACCGCGCGATTATCCTTCTTAATTTCCTCATCAATTTTGAAGTAAGGCGTTAGAAATTCAAAAATAAAATAAGCAACCAACAACAGCAAGAAGCCATAGCCAGCCCAAACGAGAGAGTGAATCATGGTGTCATTGTTTAAGATAGCAAATCGGAACAAGTTACAAATACCAAAAATTTTCCCGCCAGTAGCCATAGCTACTGAGAAATTGCCTTTTTTTATTTCAGCCCAATCGTCATACTTCGTAACCATTTCAAAGATCGTGAGGAAGATAACAAGCGCGACCACTGCTACAGCAAAAAATGCAAGCGTTGATAAATACGGATTACTCAACAAGACATCCACCTCTTCGTTCATATCGTCTCCTGCCTTCCTTTACACAAGTAGAGAGACATTAACATCAATTAAAAATCCCCTAATCCCTATATATGGTAGTAGAGACTGAGTATGACTCAGTCTCTCGCAGGTACAACTAGTATAACATTAGGATTGTTTTTTTTCAGCTAGCTTTGCTCTCATCGCAGCCAGTTCATCATCGATCCCGCTGCTGCTTCCGCCTAAACCGTCTAGCTCATCGTCCAAGCTACGGTTTTTAGCACGAATTTCTCCGCTTGCTTGCGCTTCAGCTTCCATTTGAAGAACTTTTTCACTCATACGATCAAAACCTTTAGCCGCGTTATCTGTACCAAAGCCAGACATCGCTTGGTTGATTTGTTTTTGTGCTTTTGCTGTTTCAGCGCGTGCAATTAACAAATCCTTTTTGTTCTTCATCTTCGTGAACTCGTCTTTCATCTCCGTCAATTGTGCACGAAGCTGATCAGCGTTCGTTTTGGCAAGATCATACTGACGTTTCAATTCATCATAACGACCTTGATGCTCTTTCTTATCTTCCAGTGCGCGGCGGGCCAAATCTTCATTCCCTGCTTCCAGGGCTTTCATAGCCTGCTCTGTACGTTTCGTTACCATCTCTTCAGACTCTTCAAATTGCAGTTTGAATTTCTTCTCGATCGCAATCTGTTTCGCTACTGCAGCTTCGGCTTCCATGATATCTTCTTCCATATCTCGCAAAAACTGATTTAACATTTTGACAGGATCTTCTGCCTTATCCAATAAATCATTAACTGAAGCCATTGTCATATCACGAAGTCTTTTGAAAATTCCCATCTAAAATTCCTCCTAAGGTTTAATACTCTTTTATACCTATTTCATACGCAACACCAAAGAATGAGTTTCAAAATAGGATCAAAAATTTTAAACTTATTTTAATTCGACAACTGTAACGCCGGCTCCACCTTCATTGTAATTACCCATCCGATAGCTTTTCACGTGCTTATGTCGACGTAAATATTCTTGCATCCCAGTTCTAAGCACACCAGTTCCTTTACCATGGATTAAATACACTTGGCCAAAATTACTCAAGAACGACTCATCTAGGAAGCGATCTGCCTCGATCAAAGCTTCCTCCATATTCATACCGCGCATATCCAATTCCATTTTGACATTGTCATCACGCGTACGTTTTAGCGTGGTTGCCACTTTCTGTGGTTGCTTGGCGGGAGCCGCGTTGCCTGTTTTCTCTAGATTGGACAGCTGCACCTTCATTTTCATAATCCCCAATTGAACATTTGCTTCGGCTGTACCCACCAGTTCGACAACGTGTCCCTTTTGTCCCAATGAAATGACTCGCACTTCATCCCCCGCTTCAATTTGCTCCGGCCGTTTCTTCAAGGCACGAACTTGCTTGCTGCGCAGTTCTGGCGTCGCTTGATCTAGACGCCGCTTCGCTTCCACCAAGCGGTGGTCCTTAACGCCACTCGCTTCCTCTTGCGCCATGCGACGTAGATCAGCAATAACTTCATCCGCTTCGCGGCGAGCTTTGAGAACAGCTTCGCGTGCGTCGCGTTCTGCTTTTTCTAGCAACTTATCACGCTGCTCGTCGAATTTGAGCTGCTGTGCCTCCAGTGATTTGCGCATCGCTTCCGCTTCTTTACGCAGCTCTTCTGCGGCAAGACGCTCAGATTCCGCGATTAGACGATTCTCCTCGAGGGAAGCAATCATGGACTCTACGCGCTGATCTTCCTCACCCACCTGCGTGCGAGCATGATCAATAATACGACGAGATAATCCAAGACGCTCAGCAATCGCAAAAGCATTACTCCGCCCAGGAACACCTACTAACAAACGATAAGTCGGACTAAGTGTTTGGATATCAAACTCCATACTCGCGTTAATCGTACCTGGCTTTTGATAAGCATACGCCTTCAGTTCCGAATAATGCGTCGTTGCGATGATACGGCAGCCAATTTGATGAATGTAGTCCAAAATCGAGATAGCCAAGGCAGACCCTTCTGCAGGATCCGTACCTGCGCCTAACTCATCAAGCAACACTAAGCTTTTTGGCGTCATATCCCGCAAAATACTAATAATATTGGTCATATGACTCGAAAAAGTACTCAAATTTTGCTCAATGCTCTGTTCATCGCCTATATCTGCATAAATAGCATCGAACACACACAATTGTGTACCTTCCTCGGCAGGTACAAATAGCCCTGACATCGCCATCAAGCTCAGAAGTCCCACCGTTTTAAGGGAAACCGTCTTCCCCCCTGTGTTCGGCCCTGTTACGATAATTTGAGAGAAATCATTGCCCAACTCCAAATCAAGCGGAACAACGGCATCTGCTGCAATGAGAGGGTGTCGTCCTCTTTTAATTTTAATAAAGCCGCGATCATTCAATCTTGGCATTGTTGCCTTTAGTTCTCTAGCTAATCCTGCTTTGGCAAAAGTAAAATCAAGCTGGGCCAGCTGATCAACATCCAAAACAAGCACTTCTACTTGCTCTGCAACCAATTCGGTCAATGCCCGCAAAATTTTCTCAATCTCAGCTTCTTCTTTAAATTTGAGTTCACGAATTTTATTATTCAATTGTACGATTGCATCTGGTTCTATATAAAGTGTCGCGCCTGAGGCAGATTGATCATGAATCATCCCTCCAAAACTGGAACGGTACTCCGATTTCACAGGAATTACAAATCGGTCATTCCGAATCGTAATGAGCACATCCTGCAGCATCTTCTGGACAGAAGAATTGCGAATCATCTGTTCCAATCTTTCGCGAACTCTACCTTCGCCTGTGCGAAGCTCACTCCGAACTCGCCCTAACTCAGGACTAGCTCCATCAACAACGACTGCATTTTCATCTATGCAGCTATTAATTTTATCTTCTAATTGTTTGTTTTCTGTCAATAGATCGACCTGCGATTTTAGCATTGGAATCGAATATTCCTCATGAGCAGTAAGCACGAAGCGCTTCAATCTGCGTGTTCCAAACATCGTAGTTGAAATTTCAAGCAGCTCAGTTGGATTTAGCATCCCACCAATACGAGCTCTATGAAGCGGGGAGCGAATATCTCTTATTCCGCCAAAAGGCGCATTTCCCTTTAACCTTTCAACATTAACAGCCTCATCCGTTGCTTGAAGGCGAAGCTTAACGAGTTCAAAATCTCCAATAGGCTCAAGCTTCTCTGCTGCATCTTTACCCAATGATGTGGATGCATGGTGAGCAACTTTATGTAAAATTTTCTGATATTCTAATGTTTTTATAATTTTGGGATTCAACGTCTCCAACCTCTTTTCTCTACCCTATATTATAAACCAAATTGAGCATGATTAGCTACGGAGACAATGATTATATGGAAGATACTGCCCACCATAAATATCGTAAAAATGGATACACTAAATTGTGCATCTAATCCTCTGCCAAAGGGAATTGCAAATCGTCACAATCAAAGCATTTTGCATGGAAAAGCCTCAATCGAGGTCATTCCATGACAGAAAAAAGGAGGTTCACAACATGCATCTTCTTGGACATCTGGTAAGGTTTATTGTTTCAGCTTTGGTTTTAATGTTTGTAAGCTGGTTAGTCCCGGGGTTTAAGGTAGGTGGTTTTTGGAGTGCGTTTTTCTTGGCACTAGTCATTGCGATCGCCGCTTGGATCATTGAAGGAGTCTTCGGTAAACAAATCACCCCATTTGGCAGAGGGATCGTAGGGTTTATCGTGAGCGCATTAGTCATTTGGGCCGCTCAATTTGTTGTGACCAATGTTTCTACGAGCTTGATAGGTGCCATTTTAGCTGCTTTAGTCATTGGGATCATCGACTTATTCATTCCAGTGAAAACCCCTTTCGAACAGGGGATCACCGGTAGAGAAGATCGTCGATAAACCTGTCAGTTTCGATAACTGATAGCCAAGTTAAAGCAAAAAAAAGATCGGTCTGCAGCGTTCCTACTCGCCGGGCCGATCTTTTCTATGTGGTTTCACCAGTTTGTCACTGTATTTTGGAAATAGGTCGTGTACAATAATGAGGAAATCATTATGTATACGGAGGGATACCCATGAAAAAACTATTCATTCTTATGATGGGACTAGCAGTAATTATTGCCATCACAGCATGCGGAAATAAAGACTCCAAAACAACAGAATCCAGTACAACTCCAGCAGCGTCTTCGCAAACAACTGCTTCGCCAGATGCGACTACAAAAGCTGCAACAGGTGGACAACAAGTCGTCTTAAAAGCTACAAATTTTCAATTTGAAAAAACCGAATATCGCGTCAAAAAAGGTGAGGCTGTCACAATAACACTTGATAATTCCCAAGGTATTCATGGAGCAGCCATTAAAGAATTTAACATTAACCTCAACAATGGTAATAAAACCGCTACCTTTACGCCAGATAAAGCAGGTTCATTCCCAATCAACTGCTCTGTCATGTGCGGAACTGGCCACGCGAATATGAAAACAACACTTATCGTTGAATAATTAATAATACAACCTGCTATTTGCCTTATCACGAATTCCGTGATAAGGTTTTTTGTTTTCAAGTTGCTACTTAGTTTCAGACAACTTGAAAACATCGGAGAAAATGAGGATATAAATACACAGATAAGAAGGCATTCATCCATTTTCTGAACAAATCTTGTTCGGCGTATTTAACGTTTCTTGCGGTCTTAAACTGATATGCCGCTAAGATACTCGTATTCTTCTTTGATTGGACACTTTTCTCACCACTATCACACTCTATTACGTCTTGCGAGGGTTCTTCAGTTGGCTTCCCAAGCTTCTTGTTCCCCATTCGTGCATATTGTTTATATAAGGCTAAGGAAAGTTTTTCTAGCATCAGCTTAGCTGTTCGATAATTCACGCCTAGTATACTTGCAAACGCTGAAATTGAATAATTGCTCTCAGCTCGAATCAACATTCGAATCGCTTTGAACCAGATTAATAAAGATAGTTTGGATTTATGCATAACGGTCCCCGCCGTAATAGATATCTGTGTACGGCACTCCTTACACTCCAGTAAGCTGCGTGTCTTCACTTTATAAAATGAATCATGGTCACATCTTGGACAAAAGAACCCATCTGCCCACCGACTTTTCACTAAGAACTTCTCACAATCTTCCTCAGATTGAAAAGTATTTTCCAATGAGCCTATACGATGCATGTCCATTATCATCCCACCCCACAATCAGAACTTATGTTCCTATATTTATTATATCGAACATTTGTTTCCATGTAAAGAAGAATTTGTTTTTTTATGGAGCCGTATATCAGAGTATCGGAATTTCTGAGATATCTACAATTACTTTTAGTCATGGTGTTTTGAAAATTTTAAGGGGAGGAGAACTCAAGGGGAATAGAAGAGTAAAAAATAGGGAATTTTTGGTTGATGCCACACAGATACTATGGTTTATCACAGCGTCTCATCAAAATTCGTGGTTTTGTAGATACTTCAGAAAACTTGTTTTGTGACATACTTACCCTGCGCCTACTGCCCATGTCGTACTTTTGCCGTAATGGTTTTCCACGCATACACAAAAACAAAAACAAAACAAAAAAGCTGCAACTTTCTATTCGAAAGGAGGCAGCTATTATAATGAGATTCCTTGCTTCCACATGTCATGGAGTTTCCCTGCGACTTGCGGTAGCTCGTTGATCAAATAAGGAGCAATGGATGAACTAGCTAATAGCTTTTGGGGGCCATCAGAGGGAATGATGGTCATCACATTTACAGCTATAACAATGATTAGAAGCGCTTCTGCTAATCCCAGTAACGCACCGCTCCAACGATTAATGGCGTTGAGACCAGGCGTTTTGGCAAGAATATTCAATGCTCTGCCAATGATCACAAGCGCGAGTTTCACGCCGAAAAATAAGAGAGCAAAGGCAATCGCATTTAGGATATAAGTATCTAATTTGAATCCTTTAACAATGAATTCATAATTTTGATAATTTTGATAGGTTGGAAGTGATATTGCGTTCTTGAGTATGGGAGCAACATCCTTGTAAAAATAAAAGGCAACGAGATAAGCGAGGATCATGCCCGAAATGGAAACGATTTGAGCGATAAATCCTCTAAAGTAGCCAATAAGTAGTCCTAAGGCTATAACCGACATCAAGACGTAATCCAGTGTGTTCAGTGTCACTAGGCTACCCGATTGTGCTGTCAGCTTCTACGAGTTCGATCCATTCATTGTATTCGATTTGAAGCTTGGCGTATTCCTCACGCAATTTCCTGTACTCTTCTTTGATGGCTTGCAACTCTTCTTGCTGCGCTTCATCGTTCATGCTCATCTGAAGGAGTTCTTCTTTCTCAAGTTGAGCTTGAGTTAGAATCCGTTCTTTCTCTTCTTCAAACTGTTGTGCACGTGTACTTCGCTCCGCTTGCATTTGCGCAAGAAGTTCTTCGATTTGCCCTTGATAGTGTTGAATGATCGTTGCTTTTTGCTCTTCAAGCTGCTGCTTGAAGTTCGTTTGCTGCTCTTGATAGTGACCTTCTAGATCACCCTTTTCTTCTTCAAAACGTCGAATCTTCGCCTCTTCTTCTTCTTGATACAGTATAGCTAGCGAGTCAATATCTTCCTGATGTGTGCTTGCTGCAACCTCGAGTTCGGCTTGATGTTTATGTTTGATGGAAAGAATCTCAGCATGATGCCCTCGGGCAATGGCTGCTATTTCGTTATGATGCTTAGTCGTATTGAACACTAATTCTTCTTGGTGCTGGTCAGATAGGGATTTCAAATCATATTGGTGCTTCTCTGAGATGGTACTTAGTTCGTTTTGGTGTTTCTCTGAGATCATACTCAAATCGTTTTCGTGTTTCTCTGAGATCGCACTCAGTTCATTTTGGTGCTTCTCTGATATCGAGCTCAATTCGATTTGATGCTTCTCCACGATAGAAGCGATCTCATTTTGATGATTCTCTGTCAGAGAGGCTATCTCGAAATGGTGCTCATCTGTTTGATTTGCAATTTCATTACGAAGCTTATCGGCAATCGCTGTTATTTCGGTTTGATATTCTTCAGAAATCGTTTCTATTTCACTTTGATGACTATCTGACATAGCTATTAATTCAATCTGATGTTCTTCTGCCATATGTGCTTTTGCAGTTTGATGCTCGTCTGTAAGGATCTCAATTGTAACCTCATGCTCTTGTTTCAGGGAGGCAAGTTGCGCCTCATGCTCCTGCTTCAAGGAAGCAAGCTGTGATTGATGCTCTTGTTTCAAGGAAGCCAGTTGTGATTGATGCTCTCGTGAGCTTGACGCTTGAGCATCATGGTGCTGCTTAGTTAAGGACTCGATTTGTGCCTGGTACTGCTTATGGATGCCTGCAAGATCTGATCCGCTCTGTTTCGACAATACAGCCAACTCTTCTTGATGCTGAAGTTCTACGTTTTCCTTGTCTTGAAGATGCAGCTGAATGAGTGATTGTTTTTCTTCCTGAAGTTGGTGGTGCAGGTTTTCATTTTCTTGGCGATGAGTCTCAGCTATCGAAGCCAGCTCGGCCTTATGTTGTTCAGTCAGCTTCAAAAGCTGTTGGGATTTCTGTTGGTTGGCTTGCTCAAGCTGTTGTTTGTTTTGTTGATGCTGTTGTTTTTCTTGATCTAATTGTTGTTTGACTTGCTCTAGATGTTGTTTCACTTGCAGATTTTGGCGCTTTTCTTGGTCGAGTTGCTGCTTGAATTGATCAATTTGTTGAGTGACTTGATCTTGTTGTTGTTTAGCTTGATCGATCTGCTGTTTGGCTTGAACCTGCTGTTGTTTCGCCTGATCTAACTGTTGCTTTGCTTGGTCTATTTGTTGCTTGCCTAGCTCATTCTGCTGTTTCAATTGCAGCATTTGCTGTTTCGTTTGTTCTTGTTCTTGTCTGACTTTATGAATCTCTTGTTTTTGTTGTTTTTCTTGTTCTGTGATTTGTTGCAGCTTTCCATTCTGTTCAGCAAGAAGAGCTTGATTCTTATCATCCTCTTGTTTCAATTCATGATATCGCGTAGTTAATTTCTCGTAGGCGATTTTGGTCGCTTCTTGCTCTTTTTGCACTTTGCTGAGTTCTTCTAAAATTTCATTCATTCGGAAGCACTCGTCCGCCATGTTTACTGCGGCTAAAACAGCGATTCGTTGTGAGTCTAGACGTGGATATCCTTTGGCAATGCGAAACATTTGGTCATTTACATATTCAGCAACACGCTTCATATGATTCGTGCTTGTATCTGCTTTAAGTTTATATTGGTGTCCATATATATCAACAGTAATTCTTGTTTTATCTTCAGTAGTCACTTTTAAATCCTCCCTTAAGATGAAAGGCTGGTCCTATCGAGAATAATTTCGATAAGACCAGCCTATATTCCTGCAACCTATAAGGAAAGTTACACTATTTTCTTAACTCCGCCTCAAATTGTTGTTCAAGAGTTGCCACAACTTTGGCGTGGAGTTCTGTTACTTCTTCGTCAAGCAAAGTTCTGTCCGCATGGCGGTATACAAGTGCGATCGCTACGCTTTTGCGATTAGCCCCAAGACGCTCTCCGGTATAGATATCGAATACCTGAATGGATTCCAACAATTCCCCAGCAACCTCGGAAATTGCTTGTTCCATAAGACCAACAGGAACGCTCGTGCCCACTACGACAGCAATATCACGTCCGATGGAGGGATAACGCGGCAGCAATTTATAAACTATCTCATCGCCAGCTGCTTCCAAGATTGGAGAAAGTTCCACTTCAAGTACGTAGGTGTCATCTAAATCACGCTGTTGTTGGGCAGTTGGATGCAGTTGACCCACACGGCCAATAACCTTCTGACCCTCAGCGGAAGCAAGCAGTATCTCAGCTGTACGGCCAGGGTGGAACCCCTCCGGTGCAGCGGAGGTGTACGTAAGTCCTTTAATCCCCAAGTATTGCACTAAACGATCGAACACACCTTTGATGTCATAGAAATCAACCGCTTCTGACTTCTGAGCCCAATGTGCTTGACGTCGTTTACCTGTTAATACGATGGATAACAACAGTTTTTCTTGCGGCAGAGCCGTAAGTGCTGATTCATCGGTGATGAATGCTTTACCAATTTCGAAAATGGCGACATCATCCATCGTACGATTGCGGTTATAGCTAACAACATCTAGCAAATGCGGCACCAAGCTGGTACGCAGCTGGCTGCGGTCTTCGCTCATTGGCATCGCTAATGAGATCGGCGTAGCTGTCGGGTACAGACCAGGAATGGCATCTGCTTGTGCTTGTTGATTCGCTTCCACGCCTGCGCCACCATGTGAACGTGGGTTTGTGAAGGAATACGTGATCACTTCATTCAATCCGCTTTGCGTTAAAATATTTCGAGTAATTCGGCGGATGGATTGTTCTTTGGACAATGACCCAGGCGTTGTTACGCCGGTCATCAAGGTTGTCGGGATGTTATCGTAGCCGAAGAGGCGTGCTACTTCTTCGATCAAATCAACATCACGCGTGATGTCTCCGCGGCGGCTCGGCACATGCACGAGCAGCTTGCCTTCGCCAGCCTGCTCGAATGTGAAATGCAAGCGCGAAAGGATTTGCCCCATCTCGGCCAAGGAAAGAGTTGTGCCGAGGTAGTTGTTTACACGATCAGCAGCAAGCTCGATGCTAACCGATTTGTGTGTTCCGCTAGCGGCCTCTACGATGCCGTCAGCGACTTTACCGCCTGCGTATTGCGCAATCAGCGCAGCAGCCCGGTTCAGTGCCGGGAGCACGGCTTCCGGGTTCACTTCTTTCTCGAAGCGAAGGCTCGCTTCTGAGCGCAGACCTAGCTGGCGCGATGTGCGGCGCACAGAGCTTCCTGCGAACTTCGCGGATTCAAGCAGAATTCGTGTCGTGCCTTCTGTCACTTCGGAGTTGGCTCCGCCCATAACACCAGCGATCGCTACAGGCTTTGTACCGTCCGTGATAAGCAGCATATGCGGCTCTAATGTACGTTCCACATCGTCAAGTGTCACTAGCTTCTCGCCCGTTTCAGCGAGTCGTACGTCGATGTGGCCATTGTTCAGCTGCTCAGCGTCGAACGCGTGCAGCGGCTGGCCGTACTCCAACATCACGAAGTTCGTGATGTCCACGATGTTGTTGATGGGGCGGATTCCCGCTGCCATCAAGCGGTTTTGGATCCACAGCGGAGAAGTGCCCACGCGTACGCCTTCAATCAGACGAGCCGCGTAGTGCGAGCATTGCTCTGTGGCTGTGATCTTCACGCTGATGCGGTCTGCAGCTTTCACGCCAGCAGCTCCTGCTGCTTGCAGCGCAGCTTCCGCATCAGGCAGTTTAACCTCGCGGCCAAGGATCGCCGCGATCTCGTAAGCCGCTCCGAGCATGCTCAAGCAATCGGAGCGGTTCGGTGTCAAATCCAGCTCCATGACTTTGTCGCTGATCGCTAATACATTAAGAATGGAGCTTCCGATTTTCGTATCTTCAGGCAACACCAAGATGCCTTCTTGGATTTCTTTCGGCAGCAACTTATCATTCAATCCAAGCTCTTTTGCGGAGCAGATCATCCCTTGGGATTCTACGCCGCGCAGCTTGGCACGTTTAATTTCCAGTCCGCCCGGAAGGACGGCACCGATCATTGCGACAGGAACCTTTTGTCCGGCATTAATATTTTTAGCGCCACAAACGATTTGCAAGTCTTCGCCCTGCCCCGCATCGATCACACAAACACTTAGCTTGTCAGCGTCTGGGTGCTTATCGCGAGATTTCACAAATCCAACAACAACATTCGTTACACCTTTATTACGATCCTCGACGATATCCACTTCGATACCGCTGCGGGTTAATTTTTCAGCTAATTCCTCGGCTGTGAAGCCTGTTACGTCAACATATTCTGATAACCATTGATAAGAAACTTTCATGCTTTTACCCTCCTTTTCCTATTGCTTACACATGTAGAAATTGCTTTAAGAAACGCAAGTCATTGGTATAGAAATGACGAATATCTTCGATTCCGTATTTCAACATGGCGATACGCTCTACGCCCATCCCAAATGCGAAGCCCGTATACTCCTTCGGATCATAGCCACCCATTTCAAGAACGCGCGGATGTACCATACCGGCTCCTAGAATTTCCAACCAACCGGTTTGCTTACATGTACGGCAGCCTTCGCCACCACACATCGCACAGCTAACGTCAACCTCAACGCTAGGCTCAGTGAAAGGGAAGAAGCTTGGACGCAAGCGAATTTTGGTCTGTGGGCCATACATCTCTTGCACAAATTGAAGCAAGGTGCCCTTAAGGTCACTCATCCGCACATTGCGGTCAATAACCAAGCCCTCAATTTGCGTAAACATGTGGGAGTGAGTCGCATCGTCGTCATCACGGCGGTAAACTTTACCTGGGCAAATGATTTTGATCGGAACTTCACCTTTACGTTTCTCCATTGTTCTTACTTGAACAGGGGATGTCTGCGTACGCATTAAAATTTCTTCTGTAATATAGAACGAATCCTGCATATCCCGAGCCGGGTGATCCTTCGGCAAGTTCAACGCTTCGAAGTTGTAGTAATCTTGTTCAACCTCTGGGCCTTCAGCTACGGTGTAGCCCATCCCGATGAAGATGTCTTCAATCTCTTGAATAACTTTACTCAAAGGATGTACAGCACCTTGCTGTGAAGGACGTCCTGGAAGCGTAACATCGATCATTTCAGCACGAAGTCTGTTTTCAGTTTCTTGTTTCGTGTACGCTGCTTGTTTTTCTTCAATAACAGCCTCAATGGCTGCACGAACGTCATTCGCCACTTGGCCGATGACCGGTCTTTCTTCTGCGCTTAACGTGCCCATACCGCGAAGAACCTCTGTTAATGGCCCCTTTTTACCCAAATATTTAACTCTTAAATCGTTCAGCTCCTGCTGACTTTGGGCGCCGCTAAGCTCCTGCAGTGCTTCTTGCTTCAAAGCCTCTAACCGCTCTTTCATCGAAATCCCTCCTGAATTAGGCCTCTGAATCGCCCTTTATGAAAACACAAAAAAGACTTTCCGCTCCCTCGCAAGGGACGAAAAGCCGTGGTACCACCCTAATTAGATTCGTCTATGTACAATCGTCAAATAAACGAGTCTCACTTCATTCCAGATAACGGACGATGTGTCCGGTTCCCTCTAATGAGAAGCATCTCAACGCTTCTGTTCAAAGGACTGCTCGGGAGCGAACTTCCACAGCCTGATTCTCGGGGCCAGCTCTCAATCTTCGGCTTGCCCTCCCTGTCAAGAAGCACTGTGTACTCTTCTCCGTCAAAGCATTTCCACGTATATGTTCCAGTTATTATATGCAAGATACAAAGGATATGCAAGTACACGAACCCCTTGTTTCTGAAAATTTCAGAAATCACCTATTGACTTCACCCGCTGACGGGTTTATATTTTAATTAAACACTTTAAATATTTCTCTACTTAAATATTATATTATTTAATTTTTAGACAATTCTAACAATTTACAAGGGGAGGTTATGATTTTGGAAGATGAATTGACAGCCTATACCAATCGCTTCCGCACAACATTTGAGCTGGCTCACCGCAAAATTAATCATACTCTCCTCAATGAACTCAATTCAGAGTTAACGGCGCCACAATTATTCATGTTAGCGATGATCTCCAAGGAGAATACACCGAAGCAATCCCATCTTGCCGATAAATTGGGCGTTAAACCAAGCGCAATCACCGTCATGATTGATCGCCTTGTTCAAAGTGGGCATGTTATTCGTAAACATCATGAAACGGATCGACGTATTGTACTAGTTGAAAATACGGCCGAAGGTACCGCTGTCCTTGCTGAGGCCCACGAAGTCCAAAAGAATGTAATTGCTCGCGGTCTATCACAGCTTCCAGCTGACGAACTACGGATTTTCGTAGAAGCATTTGAAAAGTTTACTTCATTTTATTAATTTTTTATGACACCAAAGGAGTGGTACACATGGAAAGCATTCAAAAAGCAGCGCCTAAGGATATCTTCGAAGCTGCTGCGCCTGAGCTCAAAAATCGTGGGCTTCTGCTCGCCGGTTTGATCATCGCTATGCTCTTCGGAGCTTTGGACGGTACGATTGTAGGAACGGCGATGCCGCGTATTGTCGGTGAATTTGGCGGACTTGGCTTGATGACCTGGCTGACGACAGCGTACATGCTGACTTCAACCGTTATCGTGCCGATTGCAGGTAAATTGTCTGACTTGATCGGTCGTCGTGTCGTATATGTTACTGGTTTACTTATCTTTATCGTAGCTTCCGCCCTTTGCGGGATGTCTCAGAACATGACAGAGCTCATTTTGTTCCGCGGTTTGCAAGGTCTTGGCGGTGGTATCATGATGCCGATGGCAATGATTATCATTGGGGACTTATTTACCGGTAAACAACGTGCCAAATGGCAAGGTGTTTTCGGTGCCATTTTTGGTTTATCTTCTGTTATTGGCCCCCAAGTTGGTGGTTGGATCGTAGATGCTTGGGACTGGCGTTGGGTGTTTTATATCAACCTGCCTGTCGGTATCTTAGCTGTTATTTTGATCGCAATTGCTTTGCCTAAGCATATATCAGTCGGAAAAGTTAAATTCGATATTCCAGGTATTATCACCATGATCGTCGGTGTCGTAAGCTTGCTTCTTGCTCTGACTTTTGGCGGCAGTGAATATGCTTGGGGTTCCTGGCAAATCATCGGCCTGTTCGTAGTTGCTGTAGTCTCTTTAGTTGCCTTCGTACGAATTGAAAGTAAAGCAGAAGAACCTATTCTTCCCGTTCGTTTATTTAAAAACAGAACCTTCTCCACCACTAACGGTGTAGGCTTCCTGATGTCGGTTGGAATGTTCGGTGCCATTATGTTCGTTCCCCTCTTTATGCAAGGAATTGTAGGAATCAGCGCATCCGCATCGGGTACGGTTATGACACCTCTTATGATTACAATGATTGCTGCCAGTGTAGTGTCAGGTCAATTGATTCAAACAATCGGCGTTAAAAGACAAATGCTTATAGGTATGATTGTAATGGCGGTAGGATTCATATTCTTAAGCACAATGGGAATCTCAACTACGAAGTTGATTGCCTCAAGCTATATGGTTCTTCTTGGTTTAGGTATGGGTCTTGTTATGCCAATTCTGACTCTCGCTCTTCAAGAAAGCTTCCCGAAATCAGAGCTTGGTGTAGTTACTTCTTCCAGCCAATTCTTCCGTCAAATTGGGGGTACGTTCGGGATGACGATTCTCGGTGCCATCATGAACCATAAATCGACGGTCTTGCTCGAACAAGATTTGGAGCCGGTTCTGAAGCAGCTTCCCGCGGAATCGAGTCAGCTAGCCTCTCAAATGACAGAGATGATTCACACTAATCCGCAAGGCTTATATTCATCGTTACTCGTTCCTGAGTCTTTAGCCAAAATGCCAAAAGAGTTCGTAGAACACATGGTACCTCTGATTAAAAACGCACTCGTTACATCACTTCATCAAGTTTTCATTTATGGTTTAGTCTTTGTTATCCTCGGCGCGATCCTTACGCTATTCGTTGGTAACATCAAACTTTCTGACCGTAAATCGAAGAAAAACGAAGACGGTGAAGACGAGAAACAAATGTCAGCTCATCTCATATAATTCATAAGAAAAGCTCCCTTCCTCTACCGAGGTTGGGAGCTTCTTTATTCACCTATTCAATTGTTCCAATTTGACTTAAAGGAAAAATGCGAAAAACGGCTTTACCGATAATATCTTTCTCCGCAACAAACGGTGTCGTCGGCCACAAGTGGGAATCATAGCTGTCATTGCGATTATCACCAAGGAAGAAGTACTTTCCTTCAGGTACAGTTACCTGATGATAGGTGTACGTCATTGGCGCTTTAATATAAGGCTCATCCACTTTGGCTCCATTCCGGTACAACGCACCACCTTTGATCTCAATCGTATCGCCAGGCAGTCCAATCAAACGCTTCACGTAACGGTCCTCATTACCTTCTAAAGGCGGCCAGAACACAACGATATCACCGAACTCGAAATCAGTTAATGGCTTCATTTTCTCAACGATCAGCTCGTCTTGTAATTGAATGGTCGGCAGCATGGATCCCGTGGGAACGGTCATCGCTTGCGCAACATACGTGTTGACCACTAGCGCAATGATGAAAGCGAACGCTAGCGTAGGTACCCATTCTTTCAACAAGCCTAGTAAGTACTTCTTGATCAATAGAACCAGCTCACTTTCTTTTTCAATGATAGACTCTTACAATGTAACGCATTTATTGAAAGCTTACATTAATATGAGATAAACTTTTATCGAAGTCATTCGAGGATGAGCGACCGCGTTTTAAAGGTTGTTTATATCGCCAATTAGCAAGACGTTTTCGGGAACCGAAAACTTCAACCATGCTAATGTGGTAAAATAAAATGTTGTTGTATAATGAATTTGGATACCCTAATAAGGAGAGTGTGCTTAATGAAATATCGCAGACTTGGCAAAACAGACCTGAAAGTTTCCATCGTTGGTGTTGGCACTTGGCAATTTGGTGGAGAGTGGGGATTAAACTATACACAAGCGGAAGCAGACGCAATTCTGGATCAAGCAGATGAGCTCGGGATCAACTTAATTGATACCGCTGAATGCTATGGTGATCACCTTTCAGAGTCTCTCATCGGTAATTATTTATCCCGCCGCGACCGTGATAAATGGGTTGTAGCCACGAAATTCGGCCACCATTTCCATGATTTATTCACACGTACTGACGAGTTTAGCGCGGAATCCGTCATCAAGCAGCTTGATGCGTCACTGCAAGCTTTACATACGGATTACATTGACTTATACCAATTCCATTCCGGACCGGATGCTTTGTTCGATAATGATGATCTCTGGACGACACTTGATAAACAAGTTCAGGCTGGTAAAATTCGTCATCTGGGTACTTCGATCGGCAGCAACGCCAATATTCATCAAACCGCGGCTTCCAGTAAAGTGAATTCCAAAGCCATTCAAGTTGTGTACAATCGCCTGGATCGTGCACCAGAAGATTTAGTTTTCCCATCATGTGTGGAACAGGATCTTGGTGTTCTTGCACGTGTACCGCTGGCTAGCGGTTATTTAAGTGGTAAATATAAACCTGGTGCTGTATTCAGCAATACGGATGTTCGTCACCGTCACGATGCGGAAAGCGTCAGACAGAAGCTTGAAGAAGTTCAGCGCATTCAGCAAAATGAAGTGCCAGAAGGCATGGATATGGCTAAGTGGGCATTGGCTTGGTGCTTGAAACATGATGCCGTCACTTCCGTTATTCCAGGCTGCAAAAACCCAGAGCAAGTGATTGCCAATGCCGCAGCAACAGAGCTTATCAGCGACAATCATCCACAAGCTTGGAAAGCCTAGAGACGAGGAAGGACTGACTTCGCCATGCGTCACCTACAACACGATGAAACCTGGAAGCAGCTTAATGAACATATCGACGAGTGGGTTGCCATTAGCAAAACGCATACCTCTGAAGGTCATGTCGCTTCCTATATTCCCGAATTAGCGAACGCTTCTGGGGATATGCTCGGTATTTGCATCATGGATAGTGAAGGAAATACCACTGTCTCTGGTGACTCAGACTTTCGCTTTACCTTGCAAAGCATTTCGAAAGTTTTTTCACTGATTCTAGCACTTATGGATAACGGCGAAGACGTTGTATTCTCAAAGGTGGGGATGGAGCCGACAGGCGATGACTTCAACTCCATGCTGAAGCTAGAACTAATCGAGCCGGGGATCCCTTTCAACCCCTTAATTAACGCGGGAGCGATTGCCATCTCCTCCTTAATAGCTGGAGATAGTACAGATGCGCAGATCGATCGAATCTTGCATTTTTTCAGGGATATTGCCGATAACCCCTCGCTTGCGATTAATCAAGAAGTGTTCAAATCAGAGTCCGATACGGCACACCGTAATCGTTCCTTGGCTTATTTCCTCAAGGATAACGGCGTTCTAGACAAAGAAGTTGACGATGTTCTTCGCGTCTACTTCAGCCACTGCTCCATCGAGGTGAATTGTACGGATTTGGCTAGAATGGCTCTCGTTCTCGCCCATAACGGCGTGGATCCGATTCGCAAGCAACGCCTCATCCCGCGGCGCTTCGTGCAAATTGCCAAGACATTCATGTTTACCTGTGGGATGTACAATGCCTCTGGCGAATTTGCTATGAACGTTGGGCTGCCTGCGAAAAGCGGTGTATCCGGCAGTATCCTGACGATGGTGCCTGGACAATACGGCATCGGTCTCGTGGGGCCTGCGCTGAACCGCAAGGGGAATAGCACCGCTGGTGTTCATCTCCTCGGCATTCTCTCCCAAGAATTTGATTGGAGCATGTTCTAAGCAGCTACGTTCTGGCATTCTCACCAACTTGGCAGGTTTAAAAAAAGAACCTTCTCACTTGACTGTTTTTCAGTCGAGGGGAAGGTTCTTTCTATGTTTACCGTTATTGCATCGATTGCTTGATTCGTTGGAGCGCCTCTATCAACTCATCTACCTCATGCTCATTCAATCGAATCGTCACATAGTTCGGCGAAATGCCGCCGTCATTGATTTCAATTAGAGCGGAATCATCTTTATCATCGAGTTTGACTGACAGATGGTCTTTATCTAAAATTTGAACCCATGCCATAGTCATCTTCCTCCCTGCTAAACGAATTTGCTTTCTACTGACTCAATACACAATAAAATCTTTGGTATACACGGTCTCGTTATCTTCTGAATCCATGACGCGCATTTCAAGCTCCCAATTTCCTCTAAAAGGCAGGTAAGGTCCTTCGGATTTGTAGCTAAATTTGGCGAATCCATACGATTCCTCTTCCGTATTGTCTTTGTACATCGTTAAAGGCACAGCAATCGGTGCAATCTCGTTATCATCCATATTATGCAAAATCAAAAGAACCTGCTTCGGTTGGCCTGATTTCTCAGGTAGCCATACCTTTGCGACGAACGTGTTATTGCCAGGTACTTTGGGCGAAATATCCACTGAAACATGGACCTTCTCCCCCATCTGATGCCACTGAAGCGGCTCGTTGGCCGGGATCGGCGCCATATACGTAAGCAAACCGACAAGTACAACAATGATGACCATAAGCGTCAGATCCAGCTTGACCCAGACGATCGATTGATTCACTTTCTTTTTGCGAAGAAAGAGCCGAATCACGAATCCAATCAGTGCGACGAGTACCACCACACCAATTTTCACAAGCAGCAGTTTACCCCATGACGTGTATAGCAAATAATGCAGATTTGGCAGAAAGATGAGTACGGAAATAGATCCTGAAACGGTTAAAACAAGGATCGAGATCAGTGCGAATCTTGAAAACTTCTGCATATAGCTACCGAGATCCATCTTGTTATGACGCCATTTTGCATACAGCAGAATTAATCCGCCTACCCAACAGGCTGCAGCAACGAGATGAATAAAGTCAAGCCCAATCGTCGCCCACAAGGGAGAAAAGGAGGCTGCGTGGCCGCTAAAGCTTTTGACAGCTAGAAGAGCCAACGACCAAGTCACATCTACCCATGCCCACCTGCCAAGCAGAACAAAGCCTAGGAAGGATAACACGAGAAGCAGCACCCACGAGATTCCGATATTCGTTGAGCTTAGCAGCTGCCATACCTCTTCCACACCTCCGCCACCTAGGAGATCCTCGATATGTGTAAAAATGAGTAACAATAGGGCAACGATATGTGCGCGTTGAAGATTCAGCGTCCAGTTGGATACCGATTTCTGTGCTTCTTCTCCTTGCGGCCTTACTAATCGCAACCAGAATGCCCAGCCGGTCAATGCTAACAACATCAGGAACCACAAGCCCCGAGAGGCATATTGCAGTAAGCCCTTTGTCGTTAATGGCCCCGAGCTATGATCATGGCCTGTATGAGCAGTCGGCACATCGAGCACATCCTCCTGCGGAGGATTTCCGATCGTGATCGGATAGCTCCCCCCAACGGGATGCCCGTCAGCCGAAATGACGTGATAGCTAATCAAATACACGCCTTCTGACAGCTTAGGCAGATCAAGCTTAATGCTCATCTGATCCTTACTCATCTGTGCTTTGCGATCCGTGATTTCAGCTCCGCTATGATCATAGACCTTGATATAAAAGAGTCCGCTATCTAATTGTTCATTGAACGTGACGGACACCCCAGCCGGCGAGGTTTCGAGCTTCGCTCCCTCTTCGGGTGTCGCTTCGACTAATGAGGCGTGCGCCGAGGCTGATTGAGGTGCAATCATGGCGCTGAGCAGCATGATCGCTAACACAGCAATCAAGCCTGCTGGCAATCGTAGAAGCCAATGCCTAGTTCGTTGCTTATCTAGTCGCATCTTCATCCCTCTAATCCGTTATCGGTCTACGGCCAGCAAAACCATCTTGCTCCCCGTGATAATAACGAATCTGATCCTCTCCTTGCTTCCAACACAGCAACACTTCTTGTCCATTCATAATAGATGGGAAATCAACAAGACCCGTATCGATATCCTTCAGCTCTATTCCTGTCTTTTGAAAGCTTTGAATGAGTCCACGCGCTTCAATTTGAAGAAATTCCAGGGCAGCTTCCATGACAAAAAACGGATCCTTTTCCGTTCCAGGCTTCTCCGCGTACTCATTTTTCTTATGACGTAGTTCCATATATTTGTCCTCAAACTCACTTTTCAAGGCTTGCATTTTCTTCAATTCCCCATCCACAAAAGGCAATAAGCCATTGGCCTCTTCCAAAGAGAACCATTTCTTCTCCGACATAACGCACCTCCATGCTCTTTATTTTAGCAAAAAAACGGAAGAACTACGAATTCTACTAGTCCGTGTTGGGCTTATCGTGACTGTGATAATGGTCATGATGATGGTCATGATGATGGCCGTGCCCTTGGCTCTGACTATGCTCGTCCACATGTGTAACAGACAGCTCCGCGTAGCCAACTCCTTTAAGCACCTGAATGCGTTGCTGTAACTCTCGAAGCTTCTGTACCACACCGCGAACCACAAGTATTTCCAAGCATTGCTGATGGTTTAAATGGATATGCATCGTTGAAATAATCGCATGATGATAGTCGTGCTGAAGCTCCATTAGCGTGATCGGCAAATCTCTGATTTCATGGTCATACACCATCACAATCGTGCCGGCGACCAATTCATTAGGCTGCAAACTGCTTGAGGTTAAAAGCGCCTTGCGCGCAAGATCCCGAATCGCCTCCGAGCGATTATCATACCCTTGTAACGCAATCAACCGGTCAAATTGCTCGATAAGGGATTGCGGCATCGAAATGCCGAAACGCACCAGATTGTCTTTATCCGACATTCATCTTGCTCCTTCATATTTTTCTTCGTCTATATTCCTACTGTAGCAGAAAGTGCTGGCGTCGCAAACCTCAAGCATGGAGATACAATGACAAAACTCTATCCTCGGCCTTTCAAAGAATAGCGACCATAAGATGAGGCCGTGTCCCCCACAATCGAAAAACAAAAAAAGAGAGAAGCTACAAGCCCCCCTCCTCTATTTATTCAAGTTTCATTAACTGTTTCACACGAGTTTCGAGCTCTAAGAGTGAGAACGGCTTCGTCATATAATCGTCTGCTCCCATTTGAAGACCCTTCACTACATCGGATACCTTCTTCTTCCCTGAAAGCATAAGTACCTTCATATCCTTCAAAAGAGAATCGCGATCTGCCTTTATTTTCTCCAATAACGTGAATCCATCCAACCTTGGCAAAACGCCATCTAGGATACAAGCATCGAAGGCTTGATCAGTCAGTAACTGCCACGCCTCTTCCCCATCCGAAGCTTGCGTTATCGCAATCGGTAAATGCTCTAATTGCGAAATGAGAATAGCTCTTAGAATGGGATCATCATCAACGATGAGAAGCTTTTTCTTCTGAAGCTGTGCATGCGCATGTGCGACAAGCTTTGTAAATTGTGCACCCTCATCCTCTAAATCGGCACGTACTATGCGGTTCTTGCCCTGCTGCTTCGCTTGATACATTGCATCATCAGCCTTTTCAACCCACTCCGCAATTGTCATGCCCACTTGCCATTCAGCTACACCAGCAGAGAACGTGATGGAGAACGTTTGACCATCATTCTGAGCTACTGCTTTCAAGCGTACTTTGTCTAAAATATCTTGCATAATAGACCGAGCTTGATCCACTGTCGTATTCGGAAGTGCGATAACGAACTCTTCACCGCCAAAGCGCGCCAATAAGTCTGTTGAGCGCAGATTGATCTGCAGCAAGTGAGCCAAGCCTTGAAGCACCAAGTCTCCTACATGATGCCCATACGTATCATTGACGCTTTTGAAGCTGTCAATATCGATAAACACGAGGGAAATTGGCGCTGGGTAACGCTCAATCCGCTGCAGCTCCAGTCCAATCTGCAGATCAAAATAGCGGCGATTGAATACACCTGTCAATGGGTCGCGGAAAGCCAGTTGTTCAAAATTCCGTGTTCGCTTGAGAAGTCCATAGATGCGTGCAGCCAATTCCTCGTACTGGAACGGCTTGGTCACATAATCATCGGCCCCTAAATGAAAACAGCGAACTTTATCACTAACATCATCACGACCTGATAAAACAATAAGCGGCAACCATTTAAGTGTAGGATCTTCCTTCAGGAACTCAAACAGCTCATAGCCAGACTGGGGATGCATCATAAGATCCAATGTAACGAGATCATACGTTTGTTCACGGAGCAATTTTTTAGCTGACTCTACATCTGCTGCTTCATCAACCACGCAATCATCGAGTTGCAAGCGCCTTGTCAAATAAGAGCGCAGCGCATCGTCATCATCGACTAACAATATGCGGCTTTTTAGAGTTCTAAGCATGGAACCCGGGGTAGGATCTTGCTGTTCATCCATCTGAATTTCCGTTAATCCGATATCCAGTTCCATATTTAATTCAAGTAACAGTCCAGCCGTTCGCTCTATGCTTTCATAGACAGGACTTGTTGACAGGAGTACCTCATGATCTTCGCTTAACACCCCTTGGGTCCATTCCCAATTCCGCACGAGTTCTTCGGCAATCTTACCAATTCTTTGATAGCCAAAAACGGGTGCACTCCCTTTAAGTGTATGTGCAATCCGATAACATTGTTGCAGGTCCTCTCGGACTGGCTCAACTTGAAACGCTGTCAGCAAAGACTGAAGCTGCTGAAGCTGTTTCTCATATTCACGAATAAACAGCTTTCTTCCTTGTTTAAGAATTCTTGCATCTCGATCAAATTCTGAACCGGAATCTTTCGATCTCTCTAAGTTATTATGGCTCATAACACAATCACCCTTTATAAGCTTTATGAGAAAAACTTTTATCGAAGTACTTCGAGGATGAGCGACCGCGTTAGAAGTGGAGAGACACTTTGGTCTCCGTCCAAAGATCCCTATATATGGTTGTTTTTATCGCCAATAAGAATTTGTTCTTCCGAGTACCGGAAACTTATAAATTCTTATGCGGTCAAACTGATCTCAGCACATACTTGTTCAACCTAACGTTGCAACAGTTGCTCTATGGTGTCTAATAATTGAAGTGGACTGAAAGGTTTCACAATGTACGTGGTGACACCAGCTGCCTTAGCTTTCTCTTTATCTTTTTCAAGAGCTTTGGCTGTCAATAGAATGACTGGCAAGTCCCGATTTACATTGTCACTTTGTCTAAGCCATGAGCAAACTTCTACACCCGTACGCTCTGGCATCATATAATCAAGAATGATTAAATCATAAGCTTCCTTGCTCAACTGCTCGATCGCTTGCCCACCATCCTCAACCTCTGTGATGACGTATCCTTCATCGGATAACGTTTCCGTCAGCAGAAAGCGAAGCGCCAATTCATCATCGGCAAGCAAAATTTTGTATGCTGACATATTCTCTCTCCTCGAGTCCTTAAATTACTACTAATTATAGCATCATATCAGGGGCCAAGATAGGAAAATGTCGGAAAAACCCGAAAGAAATCACATGCTTTTTTGGTGCCGATAGGCCTTCCAGGAGGAGCCATGAATTACTGGAAGCCCACGCGTGCTTGTATAACAATAGACCCAACCTTCTCGCTCTCCGCTGACATCCTTCACCCAAATTCGCTCGTACTCATTGTCCGCATGACCTGGGCCGTAGTAAGTTTCCAAGACATCCATATCGGCCAACCCTTCTTCGGTAACTTTGATCCATTCCCCCACAACGATATGATCATCACCTGTGCGAACTAGTGCTGGGTAAGGCCCTACATCAAATAAACGTCCATAGATCGCACCAGGTTGCACATCCAGCAAAAATGGCGAGACAACAGCGTGATTGCTTTCTCCTACCAGCAACGTTCCATACACAAATACAGTGATCATCTCTATTCCTCCTAATCGTCTACATGCTCTATATGAATGATTTCGGCGCGGAAACCATGGATTCCTATGTAAAGATGAATGACATGAGATACCGATAAGGCAGTATGCGACTCACCATAGAAAATCAACAAAAAAAAGCAGCATCACGATGGATGCCACTTCTATGCTTGATTCGCTGTTAATTCGCGAGTTTTGACGATAATTTTGCGGATGCTGTCCTCGGATAAATGAAACACCTTGATCAGCTCCAGAACCGTCGAGCCCGTTTGGTACAACCGGAAAATCTCACGATTTCTCCGCTCAATGATAATGCGAGTGCCGTTATTTTCTCCCCAGCCAGCGCGCTTCTGCTCTTTCTTAGGGATATACACGATTTCGCCTTGGATATATTCTTGTAGTTGTTTTAATAGGTTAGGGGGAAGAACATCTTTCCCGTTCTTGTAACTCATGGATGAAAACCTCCTCAAATTGTGCAAAGCTTGACTTTGACTGATTTGCAGAGAGTATCTTCATCGCCCCTTAACCTCCTACCATTCTCAAAAATGGAATAAAAAAAACACGATCATAATCGTGCCTGTCGGTTGTATATGCAATTATACAATTCAGGTGAACGGTTATTCCACGAATGATATTCAGTTAGGAGACGAGTACCTCTGCGGCGGCCGCAACATTCATCGCTACTGTCATTGTCATTGTGTTCATTAAAAAGCACTCCCTTCACCGTAGTTTATTGTTGTGTTCACTTCGTGTTCACAATTCTCATTATATGTAAAAAGCATCTCGCTGTCTACTCGTTCGTTAAAGTTATGCGAGGGCCTAGGGGCCCTCGCTTGGAACAGTGATCCCTGCTTACGCAGAGACCACCTCTGTTTGCGTTGTAATCACCTTGATCACTCCTTTCCGAAGGAATTAGCCGGCCGGCTACAACCTAATTAACTCATATTGGAGACCTAGTCTCAAGAGAAAGAATCGGTATAAGGATTCTTTCCTACTGGCGGGAGTGAATAGGTGAGGCAACGCGGTTGAATAATGGCGGTTGACCGCTTCTATTTCCGCTTAAACTCCTCAAAGGTCACACCTAGCGCGCACTTAAGAGCGGTTCACCGCTCTTATCTCAATTCAAAGTAGCTGATTGGCTGCTTTAGAAGCGGTTGACCGCTTCTATTTCTGCTTAATCTCCTCAAAGGTCACACCTAGCGTGCACTTAAGAGCGGTTCACCGCTCTTATCACATTTCAAAGTAGCTGATTGGCTGCTTTAGAAGCGGTTGACCGCTTCTATTTCCGCTTAAACTCCTCAAATGTCACACCTAGCGTGCACTTAAGAGCGGTTCACCGCTCTTATCACATTTCAAAGTAGCTGATTGGCTACTTTAGAAGCGGTTGACCGCTTCTATTTCCGCTTAGCTACTTAGCGTGCTAGGTGCTAGCACCCAGCGGCATCACCGTGATGCCGCCTCGTTCCAACAGCGCGCGGATATCGCGCGCGAACTCCACGGCGTGAACGCCATCGCCGTGGATACAGATCGTGTCCGCGCGCATGCTCAGGCTCTCTCCCTCACGGGAGAGAACCTTCCCTTCGCGGACAAGCCGCTCCACCTGCGCCGCAGCCTCGGCGGCGCTCTCCAGCAGCGCCCCCGCCTGATCGCGGGGCGTCAAAGAGCCGTCCCGCTGGTAGCTGCGGTCCGCGAAAGCCTCGCTCGCGGTCCGCAGCCCCGCGGCG
The DNA here is from genome assembly GCF_059691975.1 of Paenibacillus sp. J22FR5. NCBI lineage: Bacteria > Bacillati > Bacillota > Bacilli > Caryophanales > Paenibacillaceae > Paenibacillus > Paenibacillus sp. J22FR5. The sequence goes on from NZ_JCAUAN010000018.1 coordinate 54,768, forward strand.
GCGCCCGCCCGCAGCAGCTCGCTGCCGGGCGGACCATACAGCGTCAGCTCCGTGCTGACGCTGGCTGTCGCTGCCGCAATCGCGGCGGCTAGCTCATGGCGCTTCGCAGCCATGTGGTAGAGCGCGCCATGCGGCTTAACATGCCGCATTCGTCCGCCTTCGGCGTGGACGAATGCCTGCAGTGCTCCGAGCTGATACAACGTCAGCTCGTAAGCCTCCGCCGGCGTGATCGCGATCTCGCGCCGGCCGAAGCCCTGTAGATCGGGCAGGCCCGGATGGGCCCCGATCGCAACGCCCTTGCGCAGGCACAGCTGTACCGTGCTGCGCATGGTTGCAGGGTCGCCTGCGTGGAACCCGCAGGCGATGTTGGCGGAGCTGACGAAGTCCAGCAGCTCCGCATCGCGGCCGAGGCGATAAGCGCCAAAGCCTTCGCCCATGTCACAATTCAAATCAATGCGCAGCATTGCCATCACGCTCCCACTCAAGTTAATCCCAACTCATCATTGCCACTCACGCTATCCAAGCCTAGCGAAATTCATCGTCTCATTTCCCTCATCCAGCTCTTCGTCCCCGCCTCCAGAAGCTTAAGATCCATCGCCTGCAGCAACAGTTGCTCCTGCGCTTCCCGATGAGTAACCTCTTGGAAACGAAGCTCCCCCCCTGGTTTCACCTGAGCAACCAACGGAAGATCGGCTGTAATAACGTGAGCAATCCGGGGATATCCACCTGTTGTTTGACAATCAGCCAGAAGTAGAATGGGTTGTCCACTCGAGGGCACCTGCAGCGTACCTCCAACTACAGCTTCCGAAATCATTTCGTAGGACGCACCAGCTTCAAGCTCAAACTTTGACTCATTCGATAACCGATATCCCATTCGATCCGATTGTGATGTCACCTGAAAGCTTTGAGAAAGTAATCTGGACCAACTATCTTCGGTAAATAAGGATGATTCCTTGCCGCGAATAATGCGTATCGTAGGATTATCGCGATACACGGGACGAAACATTGAGCTCACTGACTTGGTTGGAAGCTCTACGCCGTACATAAACTCAGAAACCAGATCATTAATCTCAACTTCTAACACATCCCCTGTGCGAAGGGGTCTTCCCTCATATCCACCTATTCCCGCCCGCAAATAGGTGCTGCGGCTTTCAAGCACAACGTTAGCCCTGAACCCCCCATGCACAGCTAAATACGCTCTACATCCTTCAAAGGCATAACGGAATTGCAACTCACTCCCTTCGCGAAGGACGAACGGTCGCCACAGAGGGGCCGGACTTCCATCTACATCTGCTCCCATATCCGCACCGCAAATCGCAAGCAGCATGTCTCTGTGCGCAACTAGGGTCGGTCCGAGAAGTGTCATTTCCAATGTGGCAGCCTCTGTCTCATTCCCAACAAGTAGGTTAGCAGTACGATGGGCAAATCGATCCATCGGCCCTGCTACAATCACGCCATGCCTCCTGTGACCGTAGCGTCCCTCATCCTGGAGAGAGGATAAGATGCCAGGTTTCTTTACCTCAAAGCCCATAGCTCGCATTCCCCTCTTCTAACGCATGGAACTGCTCCGAAGTGATCGGCACAAATTTCACTCCATCCCCTACTTGTAACAAAGAGGGAGGATTAGCTTCTGGTCGAAAGAGACGCAGGGGTGTTCGACCAATGAGCTGCCAGCCCCCTGGTGTTTCAAATGGATAAATACCTGTTTGTGCCCCACCAATGGCCACAGAACCAGCAGGGATTTGTGTGCGAGGCACTGATTTCCGTGGTGTTGCAAGTCCTTCATCCATACCACCCAAATAAGGAAAACCTGGTGCAAAACCAATCATATACACCCGATACAAGCGAGAGTGATGCCTTGTCACAATTTCTTCTTGCGTTACCTTATGGTACGCGGAGACTTCCGCAAGATCAGGCCCAAACGTCCCCCCATAACAAACGGGAATTTCTATGATCGTTCCTAACTGCCCCTGACCGTGCTCGTCCCCTTCGTCATACTTGTCCAAAATCTGCTCTATGTACTGTAAAACATAATCATAAGGAAGCCAACTAGGCTTCCTTATGGCGCGTCCAAATTTTAGATTGCCTTCAGATGTATAGGTATAAATTCGGAAAGCATCATAATAAATTGTAATGGTTGTATAAGCGGCAACAAGCTCGATAAAGCCATCAAGCCAATTACGCTCCAGATATTTCGTTAGCCGCGATATCTGATACAGATTAGCTAGTTGAATGTCCTCTCCTAATCGGATCACAATCGCCGAGTCTCCGAGCGGATAACATACATAGGCAAGCTTGGTCATGCAAAACGCTGCTTTTTCAACCAATTTGCACAAACCTCAGGCCAGATATATGCTTCAGCATGATCATCTGCGATACCGATCCCGTGATGTCCTGATTCGAAAACATGCAGGTCGAATGGTACCTTATGACGACTAAGTGCGCCAGCAAAGAGAAGGCTATTCTCAACGGCAACTGCACCGTCATCCGCAGTATGCCACAGAAAGGTTGGCGGCGTATCGGCCGTTACTTGAAGTTCATTGCTCAAATCCTTGACTAACTCATCACTGGCATCTTCACCAATCAGATTAATTCGTGAACCTTGATGTGCATTCACACCGAATGAAATAACCGGATAACACAGCACCATGAGATCAGGACGTGAGCTATGTTGATCAATCTGATCTGATGATGTCTGATCTCCTGCATCGTAGTGAGTGCCCGTCGTCGCTGCCAGATGTCCACCTGCAGAAAATCCAAGAATACCAATGCGGTTCGCATCGACTCCCCATGCTTCGGCATGATGTCTCACGGTTCGAATAGCTCGCTTCGCGTCTTGCAAAGGCACAGGGTGTTTATATGGTGCTACACGGTAGTTCAACACATAGGCAGAAATGCCAAGCCCATTTAGCCACATTGCAATTGGCTCTCCTTCATGATGAGCCCGTCTGCCGTAGCCTCCACCTGGACAAATAATGACTGCTGCACGCAGGCCATCTCCCTCTGCAGGATATAAGGTTAAACTTGGGCAGCCTTGATTTTCCTCACCTTGACTATCTTGGGTAGCTCCTGGCCATAATTCAATCGTTGTCCTTGCGCTCAAAATTGAAACCCCCTCATGCGATTCTCGTACTAAGTTAATAATATCCAATCCTTATCGAGTAGAAAAGCATCTATTTCAACAATAAAGGAGCGATTTGAAATGATTGTAGTTACAACAGAGAATATTGCGGGTTATGAGGTAACCGAAGTTTTGGGCAGTACATTTGGCGTCGTCGTGCGAGCTAGAGGCATTGGCGGGGATATTATGGCCTCTTTGAAAGGTTTAATTGGCGGAGAAGTTACGCAATATACGCAAATGGTTGAAGATGGACGCAGGCAAGCCATGGACCGACTGGTTAAAAATGCAGCTGCCATGGGCGCTGATGCCATTGTGATGATGCGCTTTGATAGCGGGGATATCGGTCAAAATATGAGCGAAATCGTTGCCTATGGCACAGCCGTTCGTGCGCGAAGGCTATGAGTGGAATTTTACCGATAGTGCTCGTTTACAGCTTATGGCTTGTTGGACTTATTATTTTATTTCTTCTTGGCTATCTAATTTATGACAAACGCTACAAAACGGAAGGTGCCGCGACACCCCAATCTCCTCCAAACGGTTTACAACAGAAGTGTTCATTGATCCCAAAGATGGTTTCACCTATCGGGTCTATTACAATCCTCGAACGGGAGATCGTGCTTATATTCGGGAAAAATAGCTTTTTCAAAAACAAAAAAAGCCTTGCAACAGCAGAGATCCTATGAATCTCTCATTGTTGTCAGGCTTTTTCGATATAACACGAACTAATCCCAAATCACTTTCCAGTTATGGTTTACATTAGCCTCGATGGTACCTCGCTCCATGATATATCCTGCCAACAGCTCCGCTACGTCCGTAGGTATATCCTTGATCACCGGCTTGTCCTGGAACATCGCATAGTTGCCCCCGCCAGCAGCACGGTAATTGTTCATGACCACATCAAAAGAGCCTTCTAGATGGATTGGTTTCCCCTCATAATCCAGCTGTACAACGCGATCGCCGACAGGACGGGAAATGTTTAACGTGTAGGATATTCCCTCCCACATGTCATAGTTATAATGGGCAGGCTTCGGTTCCATGAACGCTTTACTTACCACAAGTTCTCCGGCTTCCGTCATTTCAAAATATTCTGCAGACTGCTCCAACGCATCCTTAATATCTTGACCTGAGATACGAATGACTTTCAATGTATTCGGATAAATATAGTTGGAGACGATGTCTCTCATCGTAATATCGCTTGGGAACCCAGGAGAAACGTTATCGAATAACGCAGTGTTGGAAATGGCAGCTCCCGACAGCTCCATCTGAGCTTTATTAATGAATTCGATTAGTGCATTATCTCGCGTACGGATCTCCATAGGATCTCTAACAAGCATGTCACCCGTTAGCTTACCGATGGGTTGATCCAGCCACAATTGTGTTTTCGCCTCGTATGAGCTAATCTGTTCTACTAAAATCTGTTCTGCCTCAACGTTCGCAACAGATAGCAGCTCTGATTGCTTGGAAACAATTCGCCAGCTCCCATCAACTTGTTCAAGCGCAATCGCCACTTTCCCAAGTGTAACGCCTGCTGTGCCAGGTTGAACGATGGTTACGCCATTAATGCTAGCTCCAGCAATGCTCCTGTGCTGATGGCCCGTCAATAGAACGTCGATGCCCTCTACTTCCATACACAACTGGTAACCTTGGTTCTCGCCTGTTAGCGGTTCGGTAGGCTCTCCAGTTGCTATATCTCTTTCAAATCCGCCATGGTAGGCGACGACTACCACATCTACATGCTCTTGCTCCTTGAGGAGCTGCACCCATGTACGAGCTGTCGCAACAGGATCATCGAAACGCAAGCCCGCAATATGCTTCGGATCTTCCCAATTTGGAATGTAAGGGGTTGTCAATCCTAGGATCCCTACACGCACCCCTTCAGGAAATTGTTTAATGAGATAAGGCTTTCCGAAAAAAGGCTCCCCCGTTTCTGCGCTCACAATATTGGCACATAACCAAGGGAAATTGGATTCTCTGACCGCCTTCTGCAGCACGTTTATGCCATAATTAAATTCATGATTTCCCACTACAGCCCCATCATAGTTCAAATAGTTCAGACCCAGCACCATTGGGTTCATAGGTTCATTATCCAAACGTGCATGATGATAAGCAAGCGGCGTACCTTGAATAAGGTCTCCGTTATCGATCACAATGACATGAGCTTCTTTGGTTCGCTCCTCGGCAATTAGTGCAGCAATTTTCGTCAATCCCACATTATTGGGATAGTTATTTGCATAATGAATCGGAAGCATATTCCCGTGGAGGTCGCTCGTTTCTAAAACTGTAATGTGACTTGTTTGTCCTTGCCCCGTCTGCGCCAAGCGATTCACTCCATTCCATTTTTTTGTAAAGTTTTACATGCCAATTGTCACAGATTAACAAATACTTCACACTATCTTCCATATCTCTTATGATAATGTTATAGTACAACATAGATAAAAAGTAAATATTTAAACGGAGGTCAAAAAAACATGAAAAAATTAACCGTACTTAGTTTATCCATGGTCGTAGCTGCGGGTGCTCTTGTTGGTTGCGCAAAGAAAGACGAAACACCAGCGGCTTCATCTACTGCAAAAGCAACAGCAGCAGCTACTGCAGCGGCTACGGCTACACCAGCGGCAGCAGCAGGTTTTGTTCCAAAAGAACTTCGCGTACAATTCGTTCCTTCCCAAAATGCAGAAACACTTGAAGCAAAAGCTAAGCCGCTTGAGAAATTGCTTGGAGATAAACTAGGTATCCCGGTTAAGGTTTCCGTTTCAACAGATTACAACGTCGTTATCGAAGCTATGTCTTCCAAACAAGTTGATGTTGGTTTCTTGCCTCCAAGTAACTATGTCGTTGCTCATGATAATCGTAAAGCTGCTGATCTTCTTGTACAAGCTCAACGTTTTGGCGTTGACGATGCTACAGGAAAACCAACAACTGAGCTTGTAGATTTCTACAAATCCGAAATTCTTGTTAAAGCAGATTCCCCTATTAAATCTGTTGCAGATTTGAAAGGGAAGAAAATGGGCTGGCAAGGTGTTACTTCCGCAGCTGGTTACGTATACCCAGGTCTTGTATTGAAAAATGCTGGTGTAGATCCAGTTAAAGATGTAACAGGCGTTCAATTCCAAGGACATGATAAAGCGGTAATCGCGCTTCTTAACGGTCAAGTTGATGCAGTAGGCGTGTTCCAAGATATCCGTACCAACATGTTGAAGGATTACCCTGATATCTTCAAACAAACGAAAGTTCTTGCTTTCTCAGATAAAATTCCAAATGATACCATTGCTGTTCGTTCCGATATGGATGCGGCTTGGAAGAAGAAAATTCAAGATGCTTTCATCGCGATTGGTAACGATCCAGAAGGTAAGAAAGTTATCATCGATGTATACACACACCAAGGCTATGTTGCTACCGACGATAAGAAATTCGATATCGTTCGTGAAGCTAACAAAGCAATGGGCTTGAAATAAGACTTCCTTCTTCGATCTAAGCATACACAACCACCGCAGCATGAGCCTTACATCCATGACGCGGTGGTTTTTTCCTTCTAATTTTACATTCTATACCAGACTTTCCTTGCATATTATGAATGTGGCACGCCCGTCCAAGCTCATCGTTTACTTAAAGCTATCAAACGTTTACTAAGTCGGTCGTGTCATAACTCATTGTGGGGTGAATAACAGGATGTACGAAATGCTGATTATCCGGAAAACAAAGGTTATTATTCGGTGTGGCACCGATGAAGTTCAAGGCGTTATTTCGCAGTATTATCCCGAATTCCAGCTTTTAAAAATAAACAACATTATGATTCCTATCGCATTAATTGAACAAATTGAAATCTTAGGGCCTGACGAACCTCTCTTGCAAGCTTCCCACCGTCTTCGTGAGCCTCGTATCCTCCATCTGGTTACTCAAGGCGGGGCCATCAGTAAGTAGCTGGCTCTTAAACGAATAAAAAGCATCTCCTTAAGGTCTACGACCTTAAGGAGATGCCTTTTTCTTTGTCATGAATGTTTGCTTTTTATACGATCCGTTTCCGCAAAGTACCTGAGATATAGTCAATGACAGAGACTGTGACGATAATCCCAATCAAGATAATACCCACACGCGGCCACTGCCTTGCATTGAGTGCGAAGATCAGCGGTGTCCCGATCCCGCCCGCACCGATGACCCCAAGCAAGGTCGCGGAACGGACGTTGATTTCAAAGCGGTACAGCGTGTATGAGATGAAATCTGGAATGACCTGTGGAATCACGGCAAACGACATCCGCTGCCAGAAGTTCGCTCCTACGGCCGTCATGGCCTCTGTAGGCCCCATGTCCATGTTCTCAATGGCCTCGGCATAGAGCTTGCCTAACATCCCCACCGAGTGAAGTCCAAGCGCCATAACACCCGCGTATGCGTTCGGTCCAACTGCTTTAATAAAGATGAGAGCCATAATGATTTCTGGGATTGTCCGCACGACGCTGAGGAACAGTTTCCCTGTGCCAGAAACAGCGCGGTATCGGCTCATATTCGCTGCTGCCCAGAATGCGAAGGGCAGACAAACAATCGCTGAGACGAAGTTTCCTAAATAGGAAATGGACAAGGTTTCAAGCAAGGAACGCAGCAAATCTTCACCTTCCGGGATATAGACATACGCCCAATCTGGGTGAAATAATCCACTGATCATCGCTTTGGTCAGAATCCAAGTGGTCGGTTGAAATCCGGTTAATTCCAGACCAGTTAACGCCCATATAAGTAAACCGATCACAGCTGCCCAACCAATGATTTTATACGTGTTCGCGCGTATTGCCGTCATCGGCTTGGCACTACCTTTTAACAAATACGTACGAAAGCGTGTACTCACCAAATCAATAATGACGACGATGAGCAACGTATAAATAACAATGGCACAAGACTGATCATAGCGGAATAGATCTAGTGTATTTTTGAGCAATAATCCGATACCACCTGCGCCAACCAAACCGAGGATAGCGGAAGCACGGATACTGACTTCAAAGGTGTAAAGAAAATGCGCCAGATACGTAGGTGCAACCTGTGGAAGGACACCAAATCGGATCAGCTTCAGCTTATTAGCACCAACCGCGGTCATCGCCTCAAGCGGACCTGGATCGATCGCTTCCGTAGATTCAAAAGAAAGCTTAGAAATAATACCGAAAGTAAAGAAAATTAACGCTAACGTACCTGCTGTTGGGCCAAAGCCCACTAATACTGCAAACAAGGCCGCATAGAGCAAATCAGGGATTGTTCGAATTAAATTCATAATAAAACGAGCCGGATAGTACAGCCATGGTGACGTTGTTACGTTACGAGCAGCAAGCAACGCCATCGGAAACGCGAACAAGGCTCCAATTACCGTACCCAAGATAGACATTTGAATTGTTTGTGCCATCGGCTTCCAAATGTCTGCGAAGAATAGCCAGTCTGGCGGAAACATTTCTGCGATGAATTTCAAGATCTCCGGCGTCCCCGAAGCTAATCTTGTCAGCGTTGCATCCGTCTGATAAATGCTGCCAATCAAGAATAATACCATGATGGCGATGATCATATAAAACTTCGTATGCGGAGGCTTTTTGACGGTTGCTACACTCATCCCTCCTGCACCCCCAGCAGTTCATCTTTCTTGATGGCGCGGCCGTAAATCTCGGAGAACACATCGTCCGTCGCATCGGCAACAGGTCCATCGTAGACGACCTTACCAGCTCGCAGCCCGATGATGCGCGTTGCGTACTCACGAGCTAAGTCAATGAAGTGAAGGTTAACGACAGTTGTTATACCGAGGTCCTTGTTAATCCGTTTCAGGTCATCCATAACCTGACGGGTTGTGAGCGGATCGAGCGATGCTACCGGCTCATCTGCGAGAATGATTTTGGCTTCTTGCGCGAGCGCTCTTGCAATGGAAACGCGCTGCTGTTGACCGCCGGACAATTCATCGGCGCGTGAATACGCTTTTTCCCGAATGTTCACCCGCTCCAGCGCTTTGAGTGAAAGGTCAATGTCCGCTTTAGGGAACAAACCGAACATCGTACGGAGTGTTGAATGGTACCCTACGCGACCGGAAAGGACATTACGAAGTACTGTGGATCTTTTGACTAGATTAAAGGTTTGGAAAATCATCCCGATGTCTCTTCGCATCCGACGAAGCTGTGCGCCGTTCGCTGTTGTAATGGATTTCCCATCGATTCGAATTTCCCCGCTTGTTGTCTCATGCAGACGATTAATCGAACGAAGCAGCGTGGACTTCCCAGCTCCTGATAAACCTACGATAACAACAAACTCCCCTGGGTGTATGGTAAGGTTAATGTCATTTAAGCCAACAGTACCATTTGGATATACTTTAGAAAGATGTTTAAACTCAATCATATTCGTCCTACTTTCTTTACACAATTTCAAGTGCTAGACTGACTACTTTCAACGAATAGATGAAAAATCCTTTTTTCTATCATTACCTTTAGAAAAAATTCATATGCCGTTGTTCACCATCACAAAAAAAGGGCCTCTTTTGCTTTCGCAGAGGCCAATTTCTTCTATGAATTGTACTTTGCACCCCAGCGCTCCTCAATCTTCATGCCCTTCCAAACGGCAATCGAAATGATCCATGCGATGACGAACATCCCAACCAGAATAAAGCCTAATGTACCAAAATCAATCTCCTGCAGCCACGTCCAGAACGTACCCTCCATGCTGAATTCTTCGGAAAGCACCTGTCCGAGTTCAATCACACCGATGATTAATGCGGCGATGACCGCAAGGGCCGTTACCGTCAAATTGTAGTAAAGCTTGCGGACAGGTGTATGAAATGCCCATTTGTATGCTTTCGTCATGAACATACCGTCCGCCGTATCGAATAGACTCATCCCAGCTGCGAACAAGAGCGGGAGTGAGATTACCCCGATAAAAGGAATCGCATTCTTCGCTGCATGCGCGGAAATCGCCAGCAGCGCGATTTCGCTCGCGGTATCAAAGCCTAAACCGAAGAGGAAGCCTAACGGATATACATGCCAGCTTTTGCCGATGAACGAGAATAGCGGTTTAATCAGTCGTGCAATGAACCCGCGTGACTCTAATAGCTCTTCAAACTCGTTGTTGTCGTACTTACCGCCGCGAAACTTCAGAAACATTTTATACAAGCTAATAAGGATTAACAAATTAATGATTCCGATAATGACGAGGAATAGCCCGGAAACGGATGCCCCAATTACGCCGCCAAAGCGCTGCATCCAAGGAAGTTCTCGTTCTGCCCATGTCACTGAGAAAGCAGTAACAATCGCCATGATGAACACGACAGACGAGTGACCCAGCGAAAAATAAAATCCAACGCCTAGCGGATTTTTCTTTTGCCCAACAAGCTTCCGAACAGTGTTGTCGATAGCTGCAATATGATCAACGTCAAACGCATGACGCATGCCTAAGGTATACGCCAGGAGTCCAATCCCCCAGAAAGCTGGAGATGTTTTGGCAACGGTATATAGACCGATCAGACCCAGTACATGAAGGAGGATAATGAAGCCTACATATCCACCCCAGCTTTTTCTATCTTGCAGTAAAGATTTCCACATGTAGGTACATCCACACCTTTCCCATTCGTGTTACGATTTATTAATAATGTAGCACACGTGTGCATAGTTGAGAAGTCCCGAGTCGATTATTTGTGCAGTATTCTAAATGAGATCTGATATAATAGAAACCGTTCCAAATTTTCGAAAGGGAGCTGATCCGCTGCATGTCTATGCGTAAGTATAAGCTTTTTACAGTGCTGGTGCCCGTCCTTATTATTGGTGGTTTTGAATATATCCGTCATGAATATTTGCTACGCTATTTAACCATGGAAGCCGGTAATTTCACGATTACGGTGATTACGTTGTTCCTTTCGTACCTCTTCGCTTCCTGGATGTTTACCAGTATTGAACGCAGCAATGAGAAAATCCTACGCAGTGAAGCCCGCAGAGCGGTCTTTGAAGAGCGTGAGCGCTTGGCTAGCGAGCTGCATGACGATTTGGCACAAACCCTTTTCTTCCTGAATGTCAAGCTGCGGCAAGGTGACATCGAAGAAGCGAAAGCGGCTGTTTCCGAGATCGACAATTCGCTTCGTCAGGCTATTTTCAATCTGAGAACGCCGCCAGAAGAAGGCACTTTGTTTGGGCAACGCATTCATACTTTCTTAGAGAACTGGCGCTTGGTAACAGGCATTGACCTACAGGAGACCGTGCAAATCGAAGAAGACAGCTTCTCACCCAGTGAAGAAGTTCAGCTATTCGGCATCATGCAGGAGGCTTTTACGAACATTCGCAAGCATTCTATGGCAACAGATGCTACCTTTCATTTGGAAGCTGAACACGATCGCTGGCGACTACACATTACAGACAATGGGTGCGGACTGCAGCTGGGCTCGGCCAAGGCTAAAGCTAAGGGAACAACCTATGGCATCGACCTCATGCAGAAACGGGCTTCCGAGCTTGGAGCAACGCTTGCGCTTCAGAGCGAGAAAGGCTCCGGCACGGAACTGATCGTACAAGCCGAAAGAAAGGGGAACAGCTGATGCCCGATCTCATGCCATTTCGCGTTCTTATTGTTGATGATCATCCCTTAGCTCGTAAAGCGATACAAAGCATGCTGGCCTCATGCGCTGATTTCTTCATTGTTGGGGAAGCAAGCACGGGAGAAGATGCCATTCGACTTTGCGGTGAGCTTGCGCCAGACGTCGTCCTCATGGACATCCACATGTCCCCGATGGATGGATTACAAGCCACACGGCACATCAAACAAGCATATGGCTCCATACGCATTGTTATGCTCACGGTATCTGATGATGTGGCCGATCTCTTCACGGCTTTGCAATTCGGCGCACAAGGCTATTTGCTCAAAAACATGGATCCCGATGAATGGCTTACCTATCTTCGTGCCCTGCTCGACGATAATTCGGAGGTGGCCAGAGGAATGGCCGACAAGCTCTTTGGGCGATTCCGTTCACCGGTAGGCGCGCATACAGAAGGTCCAAGTCCTCATATGCTCACTTCGCGTGAACAAGAAATTACCGGCTATGTCGCACAAGGGGATAATAATCGGGTGATTGCCGAAAAGCTGCTCATTTCTGAGCATACCGTGAAAAACCACATGAAAAATATTCTCGTAAAGCTATCACTGGAGAATCGTGTCCAGCTCACCGCTTTCGCCATCAAGCACGGACTGACACGAAAATGAAATAATTGGATAAGCCGTCCTAATAGGACGGCTTATCCAAAAATAGAGACTACTTATAATGTGAAACACATAAATGCTACTATTTGGACAAAACTAGTCGAAAAAATAGCCCAGTCGAGTCATACTCTTATGCTTGTCTATCAGGTAAGATGGACAACATGGTAAGAGTTGAATTTGAAAGGGGAAAATAATTCTATGTTCAAGAAGTTGATGTTAACGGCAAGTTCGATGATGATCGCTTCCATGCTGCTAGTAGGAATAGCAAGTGCACACGTAGTCGTTTATCCGAAAGAAGCCACACAAGGCGGATATGAAGTATTCACTGTTCGTGTACCATCAGAGAAAGATAGCGCAACTGTTAAAGTCGAGGTTAAATTCCCTACTGATTCGGTAGCTGTTTCTCGTTTCGAGCCTAAAGCAGGTTGGAAGTATGAGATCTCGAAGGATGCCGCTGGCAAAATTTCAGGCGTGATTTGGACAGCAACAGGAGATGGTTTAGGAGCAACCGAATTTGGCAATTTCAGCATGCAGGGTAAAGTAGCTGATACAGCTACTCAAATCGTTTGGAAAGCGTACCAAACCTACAAGGACGGCTCTGTCGTGGAATGGGTTGGCGCAGCTGGATCTGACAAGCCTGCTTCCGTGACAACAGTTAAAGCCAAAGCAGCAGCTGGTGCCACGACGGACAGCCACGGGAATGTGACGGCTGGCGCGGCGGCTGCGGCTTCAGAATCGAACACCCCGCTGTACCTCTCTATTGTTGGTGTGGTGCTTGGCGCACTTGCACTGATCGTTTCGTTGGTTAGAAAACGCGCATAAAGCGTACTTCTTTCCTGAATGAGAAAGCCCTGAGACACTCTCTTCTATACAAGAAGAGGGCTCAGGGCTTTTTTCGTAGATGAACTAATTTCTTTCGTATATCCGGAAATAGTACTCGTACGGATTTTTCTCATTCCGTTCACCTTGTTCACTCGATACCAGCGTCCATGCGGACAAGTCCAAGCTTGACATAAATGTGTCGGCTTCGAACTCGTGCTCGATGAAAGTGATATACATGCGATTCACGCTACCGGCAAAAAGGTTGAAGACCTCCGCACCGCCGATAACAAACAACTCCTGATCACGGAAAACGTCTAGCGCTTCATCCACCGAATGAATGACATCGCAGCCTTCTGCACGGAACTCGGTATTTTGCGTAAGAATAACGTTGCGGCGGCCAGGAAGCGGCTTGCCGATGGACTCGTACGTTTTGCGTCCCATAAGGATGGGATGCCCCATCGTCACGTTTTTAAAAAATTTTAGATCCCCTGGCAGGTGCCACGGTAATTTATTATTAACGCCAATGGCTCGATTGCGATCCATTGCAAATATAAATGAGATACTCATTTAGGCGTTCTCCTTTCGTTACTACACTGTCCTCAAATCGCTATGGGCGCTTTAATGCCTGGCTGTGGCGTGTAGTTAAGAAACTCAAAATCATCGAATTGATAATCAAAAATGGAAGCTGGCTTCCGTTTGATCTGGAGAGTTGGCAGCTCTTGCGGCTCCCTCAGCAGCTGCTTGTTCACTTGTTCCACATGATTCTGATAAATATGAACATCGCCACCGTTCCAGATCAGATCCCCTACTTCTAGATCACACTGCTGGGCAATCATATGCGTTAATAGGGCATACGACGCCAGATTAAACGGCAGACCTAGGAATGTATCGACGGATCTCATTTGGAACATACAAGATAATTGGCCGTTCGCTACATAAAATTGAAACGCATAATGGCATGGCGGCAGAGCCATGTTATCCACCTCAGCAGGGTTCCATGCACTGACCAAATGTCTGCGTGAATCGGGATTCGTCTTGATTTGGTGAATCAGTTTCTCGATCTGATCGATGATCTGCCCGTTCGGCGCAAGCCATGTACGCCACTGTGCGCCATACACGCGGCCAAGATTACCATTTTCGTCTGCCCATTCGTCCCAAATCGTAACACCATTGTCGCGTAGGTATTGAACATTCGTGCTCCCGCTCAAGAACCACAGCAGTTCATGAACAATGGATTTGATATGCAGCTTCTTCGTTGTTAAAAGAGGAAAGCCTTCTTTCAAAGGAATTCGCATCTGTCTTCCAAAAACGGAAACCGTACCGGTACCCGTGCGATCACCTTTTTGTACGCCTTGATCTAAAACATCCTTAAGCAGATCTAAATAAGCTTTCATAATTCAATTATTCACCTCATACGTTAGTACGCTTCGTTATTTATTTATCTATTATAAACATTATCCTTATCCTTGAACATCATTATTGAACATCCAATTCGACAATTCATCCCAATTTCCACCCGTTTACAAGAAATCCAGGTTTGTTCATAATTAATTGTGGATTACCATCTATTTCCAAGGAGTGATTTCATGTCCAAGAGGATCTTAATTCTAACTGGTGATGCTGTAGAGGTTTTGGAAGTGTACTATCCCTATTTCCGTGTGTTAGAGGAAGGATTTGACGCCGTTATTGCTTCACCTACGAAGAAAGTCCTTCGTACGGTGGTTCACGATTTTGTTGAGGACTGGGAGACGTATACCGAAAAACCCGGACATTTGCTGCCATCACACATCGCTTTCGCAGATGTTGATCCTAGCCAGTTTGATGGACTCCTCATTCCTGGCGGCAGAGCCCCGGAGTACATTCGTTCGAATGAGGATGTTCCACGCATTCTTCGTCATTTCCTTGAAGCCGATAAACCCATCGGTTCGATTTGTCATGGCGTGCAAGTTTTCGCCGCGTTGAAAGACAATTCTTTCTTTAAAGGCCGTACGATGACGGCATATAACGCTTGCCGCTTGGATGTTGAAGCACTGGGAGCCAAGTACACAACCGATACACTTCATGTCGACTGGAAGCATGTCAGCGGTCACGCTTGGCCCGATTTACCAGGCTTTATGCGCGAGTTTTTAAAATTGTTGGCCTAATCTGCCTACATAAAGTGAAAGAAACGAGGCTGCTTATTCGGCAGCCTCGTTGTTTCCCTATTATTTATTTAGAAACAAGTGCATTACCAAAGTCTATGGTAGCTACGCTGCCTTTCCCTTTTTCCATCGTAAACACGAGTTTAAGTTTCTCAACCTGTGCAATTGGTACCGTAATATCTTGCGCATCTTGCTCATCTTTCACTTGAAAAGTAGCCAAGAGCTTATAGTCTCCAAAAACTTGAAGGATACCGACTTCTCCATCTTGATACTTACTAATACGTTTATGCATCCCAACAAATCCAGTTAATTTCTTATAAGCACCTTGTATATTGAATTCAATGGATGCTTCTGTCGGCGCTTGTCCGTTCCGCACATGAACGGTACTGCTTAGCCCATGAATAGCTGTTCTTGTGCCTACGCGAAGAGTTTCCCCGACGATAGATTCATTCATATAGATATACGGCCCATTGGGATCGCTTGATTTCTGAGTGAAATCAAAGTCGGCTAAGATATCAGGACTATTTTGAGAAGCATCCTTATAGGGAACAGATGGATCAATGGCAGCTACTTTTCTCTTAAGCTCGACGGTTTGCTCTTTTTCAAGCCAACCTACTTCCAAACCAACGGCTTCAGCCACTGCACGTACGGGCAAATAGGTAGAACCGTCAACAATTAGAGGGCTCAGCACTTGGCCATCCGCGCTCTTTGGTGTCCATGGTGCTGCATTTAAGGTAAATCGAATATCACTGTTCAAGTATCCTTTAATTTCTTCCAAGCTTGACTGTGCTGCAACGGCTGTACTAACACTTACAAATAGGAGGCCCGCACAAATTAATATTTTTTTCATTGAATGTTCCTCCTAATGTTATCGATAAAGTTTGGCATCGAGTAGATTGATTTTTTGAGGTGAGTGCGCACCATTGCTAAAGGATATAAAAAGCTTATCTACATTTGTAACATCTATAAACACAGTGCGCGGTTTATCTCCTGGTTTAATCCTATACTGGTTTAGCGTGCCGTACAGACTTGAAACGCCAAATAGACTATAGTTGGCATCTGCTGCGGCGCTGTCATCTACACCGACAATCGCTTCTAGTTTCCGATACTGTCCGCCTAGATCGATCTCCATATTTTTCACAAATTTATCCCAATCAGGCGCATACGTCGTATATGGGCTTAGTGACATTTGAATCCCAGAAGAATACGGTTTATTGAACATCGTGACAGGTGTTTTAACAATCGTTAGTGCTGTTGAAAGATCAGAATCTCGAAAAGGGCTAATCGTCCGAGTGGTTAACAAATCAAATTCTCTTGTCGTTTCTTTCTTTGACATGACAATTGTTTTGGTAGCATCATTCCAATCGACTTTCAATCCTGTTGCTTCTGCAACAGAACGTAGCGGCAAATAGGTGCTGCCCTCATAGGTAAGTGCATCTTGTTTGATACCATTGGCATCATAAGGTGTCCAAACTTCCCCTTTGAGCATAAATTTGATTCCTTTGTTCACATAGACAGAGACTTCTTTAATGCTCGTTGAGGCATAGACGGCTGTCGAAAAACTGAAAATAAGCAAACCAGTTAGTACTAAAGTAGTCGGTTTTCTCATAATTCCCCCTGATTTTGTAAAAAGATAGTTCTATAGTATAAGAATCTGCACCTATTGTCAGTAACTTTATGAAATCTTTGTAAACACCTATCCACAGAACTGTAATAATTGCCACCTCGTTGCAAGATGCTTTTTCCTGCAGAATATGATACATTTTTCATGAAATAGGAAGTCATCTCTATGAGCGCACCTACCTGCTTATAGAAGAGGTTCGCAAACTCCCTCTCTAAAAAACTATGAAATGAGGATTTACCATGTCTGCAGGCAGAAGCAATGAGGATTTGAAAGAGATTACCTTACTAGGTAATCAAGGCACGAAGTACATTTTCAACTATGACCCTACGCTCTTAGAAGCATTTGATAACAAGCATCCGGACCGCGCTTACTTCGTCAAATTTAACTTCCCTGAGTTCACCAGCCTATGTCCAGTAACAGGACAGCCGGATTTCGCCACACTCTACATTTCGTATATTCCGACGATCAAAATGGTAGAGAGCAAATCCCTGAAGCTTTACCTATTCAGCTTCCGCAATCACGGCGATTTCCACGAGGATTGCGTCAATATTATTATGAATGATCTCATCGATCTCATGAATCCCCGTTATATCGAAGTATGGGGCAAGTTCACGCCTCGCGGCGGCATCTCCATTGACCCGTATTGTAACTGGGGCCAACCAGGCACGAAGTACGAAGCTATGGCCGAGCATCGCTTGATGAATCATGATCTGTACCCGGAGAAAATTGATAACCGGTAACAATGATTAAAGCTTAATCAATCCCAGGAGTTTGCTGGGAATTGACTAAGCTTTTTTTCATGCCGATTGGCAAATGATGCACGTATGCTTTCCTGTGTTACTCGTCTTTTCGATCTTTGTCCTTATTTAGGTCAAGGTATGACAAAATTAGGATTTCACAGAAAAAAAACCGATCCATATCGGATCGGTTTAAGTTCCGCTCGCACTCGCTTAATATAGTGGATGTGGATGGTGTGGTGGATACGGCTGCGGACAATATGGGTATGGCAAAATATCTCTCACTTGATTAAACGTATAGTGCTTGGTAGCAAATTGTGTATGGTATAAATATTCAATTACGTAGATAGAGCCACCTTGTACACTGCATAGAATTCCGGATACACCGGTACCATCCATCAAGGATATTCCGACGGGTCTTCCAATGAAGGCGTAAGCTTTTTGCTGTATGGGCATAGGTCATCATCTCCTAAAGTACCCTATGCCGCTAAGCGCCCAAAGGTTCAAGCTTCTTTTGACTTTTCCACTCCGACCCTTCCTGAGAAAAAGGTTGCCCCTCCGCCCATATCGGCCACACGATCTGGCGTCAACACGTTAACGCGGGTTTGGCTCCCTGGTGCATCCGCCCACAGCCCTTGACTGACAACAACGCCGCGACGAACATCTTGCCCTGCCATAACCACTAGCTTGCACTCGCCGCGCTCGTTCCACACGCGTGCGAGATCGCCGCTCACCAAGCCTAAAGCAGCCGCATCGTCATCATGCATATGCAGCTTTGGCACTTTCTCCATTCGGACATGCTTCTCATTATGCGCAAAGGTTGAGTTCAAAAAGTTATGATTCGGCGCCGGAATAAACATAAAAGGCAAATCGCTGTCTTCCACAAGCGGCACATACGTCGGAAGTGCAGGATACCCTTTACTCGCCATTTCGGCCGAATACAGTTCGATTTTGCCGCTAGGTGTCCGCAATTCTCCAGGAAATAAAGGTAGAATCTCCGCCTTCATGAATCCGGAATCTAACAAGGCATTGAACGATATGTCAGCTAAAGCCGGATTTCCCGGATGATTCAAAGCCTGACGAATCATGTCCTCATCACTGTCACGAAGTGATTCATCCTCGTACCCCATCTTCTCTGCAAGCAAACGGAATACGTCCACATTCGCTTTACTTTCGCTATAAGGCTCGATAACAGGTAACTGAAGATGAACATAGTGGTGCCAATATGAGCGATAGAAGTCCGTATTTTCAAAAGAAGACGTCGCTGGCAGCACAATATCCGCATACTTGGCTGTCTCTGTCAGAAACAGATCATGCACGACGGTGAATAAATCCTCCCGCTCCAGCCCCTCTTTCACTTTATTCGCATGGGGAGCGACCAACGCCGGGTTGGAATTATACACATACAGCGCATGAATAGGCGGATCCAGCTCAAGCAAGGCGCTGCCAAGCAAGTTCATATTGATTTGGCGTGCTGCCTTCGAACGCAAATCAGGGCGCTGCAATGCCTCGATGTTATGCTCCAAGTGGCCGCCATTTCCTTTAATCGCGCCGCCGCCTTGATGAAGCCATTGTCCCGTTAGCGCAGGCAAGCATGCGATCGTTCGCACACACATGCCGCCGTTATCGTGATGCTGAATGCCGTTCCCGATGCGAATAAACGATGGGGACGTCTGACCATATAAGCGGGCGAGGCGATAGATGTCCTCCACAAGCACCCCTGTAATCTCGGATACCCGAGCAGGGTCATATTGCTTGACATGCTCCCTTAGCTCCTCATGCCCAACGGAATATTGCTTCAGGAAAGCCTCATCCGTCAGATTCTCTGCAAATAAAATGTGCATGATGCCAAGCGCCAGAGCCGTGTCCGTTCCAGGCAAAATAGGAATGAACCAGTCCGCCCAGCGGCCTGTTTGGTTCTTATGCGCATCAATCACGATAATTTGTGCGCCATTTTTGCGGGCTTTCTCCGCGAGCATTACCTGATGCATATTCGTGCTGACCGCATTGATGCCCCACATGATGATCAGCTTCGCATGCACCGTATCCTCAGGATCGGTTCCAAAGCTGCCGCCCATCGTATATTTATAGCCCACGGTGCCCGCTGATTCACAGATCGAATACAGCAGACGGCTCGCGCCCATGCGATGGAAGAAGCGGCGATCCATGCCTTCTGTTCCGATTCGCCCCATGTTGCCGTAAAAGCTGTAAGGCAAGATGGATTCTGGGCCTTCCTTGGCGATAAGCTCCTTCCAACGAGTGGTGATCGTGTCCAATGCCTCTTCCCAGGTAATCCTTTGGAAAGAGCTCTCTTCACCTTTAGGTCCGATGCGTTTCATCGGATACTGCAATCTTTTATCATCGTAAATACGTGCTGTCATGTTGCGAACTTTGTTACAAATGGCCCCCTGTGTCACAGGGTGATCAGGGTCTCCTTCTATTTTAACGATCTTCCCGTCTTCCTTATGAAGCAGCAAGCCGCATTGATCTGGACAGTCTAGAGGACAAACGGCTGGAAAAATACCTTGTTGTTTTTGGGTCATTGTCGTAGTCATATCTTCATCCTGGCTCCCTTCCACATACATCATTTCTTTAACTATATACCGAAAAGGAATGGAAGGGAAACCTCAGGCTTTTAGTACAATTGTTCGGCCGACCAATCTCCCTCTAACGGATTACTACTGAAATCGGGTAGCTTTAAAGCCTTTATCGCTTGCTGTAAATAGTCACTATTCAAGCGAATTTCCTGTGATTTGGACAATGTGACTGCGTGAGCAGCATCTTTCTCTTGGTGAAGCTGCGTGAGCGAATTCATATCCTTCACATAAAAAGAGGCATCCCATCTTACTTTTGTAATAATTCGAACTGCAATCTCCGCCGGAATTCCTTTAATTCGAGAAATAAGCTCTGCTGCTGCATCTGGATCATTGCGAATAAATGCGTGCACTCGGAGGTGTGCTTTTAAATAAGCGACTGTGTCTCCTTCATGCTGACGAACCCACCTCTCGTCAGCGACTACACCAGTAAGGTAATCTTCGCCAATTCCTTCTGGAAAAAGCACCCGACCGACTCCGTGGTAGTGAACCAAACTGATATAGGGCTCCCACATGGCACAGCCTGCAAGCTTTCGTTTCACAATCCCCGCCATACTTTCATCCATCTCTTGATGTATAACCTGCCCTTCATGGCCGCCGAGTGATTGGATTAGCTTCGATAACCGCCGACCCGCACTTGATTGTGCGGCCGATGCGAGTGACCACCCGCAAATTTCCGAAATATCATTGAGCTCCAGCCCTTTGCGCAAAATCAGAGAAATCCCTTGCCCACCGGACGTTTTACCATCGAAAGCTAAAAGTACAGGACTAAAAGCGGGGAACGTCTGACGCAGCGATGCACATAGGACAATCGGATAGTCTCCCAACGAAGCAATCTGAATGCTGCCGCCAATCATCCCTTGCAGAAGCACCGTACCGTTAGCACCATCAAACCATTTCACATGAACCACACGACTTGGATTGGCTAAGGCGAGCTCTTCTTCCAACCAACCCAGCTCTTTCATGATCAGTGATGTCCACATATGAGCTGTTCCGCTCTGATACCCAACGGTTATTGTAGACTGTGCTTCTGAAGAAACCGTAAATGCCGCTCCTGCTGTAAATACAGGATTCTGAAGACTAACCGCATGATGACGCACCCATTGCTCTAATTCCTTCTTATCAATTAATATTTCTTTGCCAATTTTCAAAAATGGGAGTTGCTTTAATTTACGCCATCTGTCGAAGGTCGATCGACTTATACCGAGCAAATCAATCGCTTCCTGCAAAGTAATGAGATTAAATCGCTGCATGGACATCAAAATCACCTCCGAATGGGTTCAAAATGGTCATTCATCGTCATTCCTGTTCACGTGTCGCCAATTTATTGACAGATAATGGGGCTAATCGTATATTTCATTATAGAAACTAATACACAGTAAGTCTATAGGAATTATAAGTTTAAGATTAGGGATTTATCATTAAGGGGGACTTGGAAAATGACTATACCAGTGAAAAGAAGTTATCTTACAGCTTTATCTTTCGTTCTTGCCTCATCCTTAGTCGTAACCGCTTGCGGCACCAAAAATCAGGCTGTTTCTGCAAAAGAGAGTGTCCCTGAAGTGACAGAGCTTCGCTACCAAGGTAGCGTTGGTTCCGTTACGTATCCCGAATTAGCTGAAGATTTAGGATACCTCGCACCCTTGAAGTTGAAGTTTATCGGCAACACCATAAGCGGCCCTCAAGATATTCAATCTGTTGTAACCGGCGATACGGATTTTGGCGGAGCATTCAATGGTGCCATCGTGAAGCTGATCGCTGCCAAGGCACCTATTAAGCCTGTCATTGCTTATTATGGTGTTGATGATAATACGTGGACGGGATATTACGTTCTGGATGGCAGTCCAATTAAAACAGCAAAAGATCTTATCGGCAAAAAAATTGCGGTAAATACCTTAGGCGCACATCATGAATTCGTGATCAAGGAATATTTGCACAGAGCTGGTCTTACCGCAGATGAAATCAAGCAAGTAACCCTCGTTGTCGTGCCTCCCGTTACGACTGAACAGACCTTGCGCGCTGCACAGATTGATGTAGCTGCATTGGGCGGAGTTCTACGTGATAAAGCTGAAGAACGAGGCGGTATTCATCCTTTATTCAAGGATAAAGATTTGTTTGGCATTTTTAGTGCTGGAAGCTATGTACTGACAGACAAATTCATCAAGAACAATCCGAATGCCTCACATAAATTTGTTGAAGCGACAGCCAAAGCCATTGAATGGGCTCGTACAACACCGCAGGCACAAGTCGTGGCTCGTTATGAGAAAATCATCAATGAACGCGGTCGCAAGGAAGACGCCTCTACCGTTAAGTTTTGGAAAAGTACTGGAATTGCAGGTAAAGGTGGGCTGATTTCTGACAAAGAATTCGACACTTGGATCCATTGGCTTGTCAACGAAGGTGTCATCAAAGAGGGGCAGTTGAAGGTTAAAGGCTTATATACTAATGAATTCAACCCATATGTCAATGAGAAAAGTTAAGCATTTCGCTCACTGCCAAAGGTCTACTATAACGTGAAGGAGGCAACGTCGAATGACCGCTAAAATCAGCATTCAGCATGTGCAGAAATCTTTTCGAATAAAGCGGAATCTGGGACACCTGAAGGAAGATTCACAGCCTATCTCCGCCTTACAGGATATTAATTTGGAGGTGAAACAAGGAGAATTTATGGTCATCGTCGGACCCAGCGGCTGCGGTAAATCAACACTGTTGGATCTTCTCGCAGGATTAACGAAACCTAGCAGCGGACAAATTCTGTTAGATGGGAAGCCCATTACAGGGCCTAATCTAGATCGGGGGATTGTTTTCCAGCAGTATGCGCTATTTCCTTGGAAAACAACGCTTGCCAATGTGGAATTTGGCTTGGAAGCGAAAGGCGTACCTCGTAAGGAACGACGTAAAATTGCCTTAGAATTTATACATTTAGTAGGCCTATCCGGCTTTGAAAACAGGTACCCCCACGAGATTTCCGGCGGCATGAAGCAGCGCGTTGCGATCGCAAGAAGCTTAGCTTACGACCCTGAAGTGCTGCTGATGGATGAGCCTTTTGCAGCGCTAGATGCACAAACGCGGGAAACACTGCAAAGCGAGCTATTGCGCATTTGGGAAGCCACGAAGAAAACGATCATTTTCATCACGCACGGCATCGAAGAAGCGGTTTATTTGGGGCAGAGAGTCGCTGTCATGACCTCGCGTCCCGGGCGCATCAAGAAGGTGCTTGATATTCCTTTTGAATCGCGGAGAAGTGAAGAGGATTTGAGAGCCCACCCTGATTTCGTCAAGCTGCGTCATGAAATATGGGATTTACTCAAAGATGAAGTGAGCAAAGCACAGGAACAAGAAAAAAGCAAGAGCTTGGATAGCTTTGAGCCTAATAAATCAGTAATAAAAGGGGGCGTTATAAATGGCTAGTGTGAATGCCGGTAAAGCCTTGATCCTGCGTAGAAAAGAAAGCTTTGATGCCATTGGTTGGCTGATAACAAAGCTGCGAAAAGCTTTTAAAAAATCCGTGGTCATTCTCGCCTTACTGTTCTTATGGGAATTTGCACCACGCCTCGGACTCGTCGATTCCACATTCTTCCCTCCGATCTCCGAAATCGCTGCGGCCTGGTGGCAGCTGCTACTCTCCGGTGATCTAGCTGAGCATACGACAGCAAGCCTATCGCGCTCACTCGGCGGATTTGTATTAGCTATCTTGTTCAGTATTCCTCTCGGCCTTGCGATTGGCTGGTGGAAGCCAGTATCCGAATATCTCAATCCTTTGCTTGAGTTGCTTCGGAATACCGCAGCGCTGGCTATTCTTCCCGTATTCATCCTCTTATTAGGTCTAGGTGAGACCTCTAAAATCGCCATCGTACTCTATGCATGTGCCTTCCCGCTTCTCTTGAACACCATTAGCGGAGTGAAAAATGTGGAGCCTCTTTTAATCAAATCGGCACGTTCTATGGGTCTGTCTTCTATACAGCTATTTCGCAAGGTCATCATCCCCGCTGCAATTCCCACGATTTTCGTAGGTATTCGGCAGGCAGGTGCTAGCTCTATTCTCGTGCTCGTAGCCGCTGAAATGGTCGGCGCCAAATCAGGACTTGGTTACTTAATTCAATATACACAATTTAGCTTTCAGATTACGAATATGTACGCAGGTATTATTTCAATTTCCGTGATCGGTGTCATTATCAATTATCTTCTCGTTACGCTTGAGAAAAGATTGACAGGCTGGAAGCAAACGTACAGTGAATAATATAAAAAAAGGTGGCGTGAATGACCATGAGTCAATCCAAGAGACAGCTGCATTTAAATGTTTTTCTAATGAACACCGGACATCATGAAGCTTCATGGCGACACCAAAATACGGAGCCTGAGAACATTACGGATATTCGTTATTTTCAGCGCATCGCCCAAATTGCGGAGAAGGCCAAGTTCGACTCTCTCTTTCTCGCAGATGGGTTGGCCGTCAGTCAAAATATTAAGCATGGCGCGTTTGTAGGCCTCGAGCCTTTTACGCTACTTTCGGCATTGGCCGCCGTTACAGAGCATATTGGACTGATTGGTACCGTCTCGACGACGTATAACGAACCTTTTCATGTCGCTCGCAAATTCGCTTCGTTGGATCATATCAGCAAAGGTCGCGCTGGATGGAATATCGTTACGTCCGGCAGCTCCTTCGAGGCCAGCAATTTCAGCAAAGATACGCATTTAGAGCATAGCAAGCGCTATGAGCGCGCGAAAGAATTCCTAGATGTAACAACAAGCTTGTGGGATAGCTGGGAGGATGAAGCACTCATCATCGATCGTGCGTCTGGCACTTTCGCTGATCGTAGTAAAGTCCGTGAAATCAATCATATCGGCGATACGTTCAAAGTTCGTGGTCCCTTGAACATTCCAAGATCTCCACAGGGATATCCTGTACTCGTTCAGGCCGGATCCTCCGAGGATGGCAAAGAATTCGCAGCCCAGTATGCGGAGGCGATATTTACCGCACAGCAAACCCTCCTTGAAGCCCAGCAATTTTACTCCGATGTCAAAGCTAGATTAGTGAAGTATGGCCGCTCTCCTGAGCAGTTGAAAATACTCCCAGGCATCTGCCCCATCATCGGTAGAACTGAGTCGGAAGCCAAAGAGAAAGAACAAGAACTAAACGAATTAACCGTTCCTGAATATGGGCTCAATCAGCTGTCAGCGATGTTAAATGTTGATCTATTCTCGTATCCCTTGGATGGTCCTTTACCTGAGTTACCAAGCCTGTCAGACATCAACGGCAATAAAAGCCGCTTTCAGCTTGTAGTTGACCTTGCAAAACGCGAGAATTTAACCATTCGCGCCCTGCTTCACCGTCTCGCTGGCGGTCGTGGACATCGCACATTCGCAGGTACCCCTATCCAAATTGCCGATCAACTCGAAGAATGGTTCCTTCATGGGGGCAGTGACGGCTTTAATGTGATGCCGCCGTATTTACCCGCAGGTATCGAAGAATTCGCCGAGTTCGTAATACCCGAACTGCAGCGCAGAGGCTTGTTCCGAACCGAATATTCGGGATCCACACTACGCGGACATCTGGGATTAGCAAGACCCGTTAATCAGTATGCGACTGTTGCCGTAGAAGGCGCATAACTATATCCTTTGGAGGTCATGACGATGAGTAAAAATGAGCAAATTAACCGAGAAGCTGGGGAAATTGAGGTATTGCCGATTGGTGGAAGAATTGGCGCAGAAATTAAAGGGCTAAGCCTTCATGCTGAGTTAGACACTCAGTCGGTAGCAACGATTCGAGAAGCCTTATTGCAGCATAAAGTCATCTTCTTTCGTGATCAGCATCAACTGGATGATGCCGGACAGGAAGCCTTCGCCCGTCTGTTAGGTACGCCTGTAGCACATCCCACGGTTCCGATTAAATCAGGTACCGACTATGTGCTCGAGCTGGACTCCAATCATGGGGGTAGAGCTGATTCATGGCATACGGATGTGACCTTCGTTGATGCTTATCCGCAAGCATCCGTCCTCCGCGCCGTCGTTGTTCCACTCTCTGGCGGGGACACAGTCTGGGCAAATACTGCTGCCGCGTATGAGCACCTGCCTGCTGAGCTCCGCAATCTGGTTGATCAGCTATGGGCGCTTCATAGCAACGATTACGACTATGCTGCACATCGTCCACAAGTTTCTCCAGATGCGAAACGACATCATCGGGAAGTGTTTGCCTCCACGGTGTATGAAACAGAACACCCTCTCGTTCGTGTTCATCCAGAGACAGGTGAACGCACGCTAGTTCTTGGACATTTTGCAAAGAAAATACTAGGTCTTTCTTCCGCGGATTCCGCGCAATTAATATCTCTTCTTCAGGGACATATCACCAAGTTAGAAAATACCGTTCGTTGGCGCTGGGCTGCCGGCGATGTCGTTATTTGGGATAATCGCGCAACGCAGCATTATGCCATTAATGACTATGGAGATCAACATCGCATTGTGCGTCGTGTTACTGTAGATGGGGATATCCCAGTTAGCATTGATGGTCGACAAAGCGTAACACGCAAAAAGCAGCCTAATGAATCCATCGCCCAAGCAGGGGCTTAGTAAAAAATAATAAACGACCCCGTTTCTGGCATTGAAGCCATGAGGGGTCGTTTGTTTTGTACTTCTTCTATCACTTCTTACTGAGGTTAAGTTCTTTCATAATTTTGCGTCCCGTAGGTGTCTGAGCCAAGCCGCCTTTGGCCGTCTCCCGATGCTTCTCCGGCATCGCCGTGCCCACTTCATACATCACTTGGACGACCTCGTCCGAAGGGATGACCGATCTAACGCCAGCCAATGCCATATCGGCTGCTGCCATGGCGTTTACTGCTCCGAATCCGTTGCGAACGATGCACGGTATTTCAACTAAACCACCGACAGGATCACAGATAAGTCCCAGGGTGTTCTTAAGTGCAAGCCCTACCGCATGCATCGCTTGCTCCGGCGTCCCGCCGCGCAGCTCGACGAGTGCTCCTGCCGCCATCCCGATGGCAGAGCCGACTTCAGCCTGGCATCCGCCTTCTGCGCCAGAAACGAAAGAATTGTTGGCGATCACATACCCGATCGCCCCTGCACATAGCAATCCGTTCACTAAATGATCATCCTCCCAGCCAAAACGCTGCTGAGAGCTGATAAAAACACCTGGAATAATCCCGCAAGAACCCGCCGTTGGCGTAGCGATGATGCGTCCCATCGAGGCGTTGACTTCCGAGACCGCTAAGGCATAGGCCATCGCTTTACAAGCCTCTTCACCGAGTGAGGCTTCTGTCGTTGTTATATAACTGGCCACGCGTTGCGCGTCCTTCCCCGTTAACCCGCTCCGAGAAGTCGTGTCCTCGGTCAGTCCTTTGGTCACAGCTTCTTTCATGATCTGATAATAGGCACGCATTTTATCAAACACATACTCTGGCGGTTTTCCTGACTCATGGCTCTGATCAGCTAGCATGACTTCCGCGATGGTTAAGCCCTCCGACGTACACAGTTCTTCTAACTGCTTTAATGTCCGGAATCTCATTCGTCGCCTCTTTCCGCAAGATCCACTTTTCTAACGCCGGTGATCATACTTAAACTCAACATTTGTTCAACTAGCGAATCTGGGATCGCTGCATCCGTCTCAATGACCGTCATGGCTTCTTGATTGCGCCCCTTCCGGTCCAAATCCATGAATCCGATATTGATCAGGTTGCTGCCTAAAAGTGTTGTAATATCCGCGATCATCCCTGGACGATCATGATGTGAAATAACTAATGTCGGATAATTCGCAGTGAATTTCACATCAAATTGATCCACATTCATAATTTCAACATTGCCACCACCGATTGAAGCCCCCTTCATGCTAACTTGCCGCTTTTCTGAGGTAAGTACAATGCCCACAGTGTTTGGATGGTCTGCTTTATCTTTACTTATGTGAAAAGCTATGGCTACTCCTAGCGCTTCCGCTTCTTCGGCCGCACGAGGAATACGTGGATCGTCCGTTTCATAATCCAAAAGCCCGCCGATCAGTGCGAGATCCGTGCCATGCCCCCGATATGTATCCGCGAAGGAACCGTATAGCGTGATCTCCGCTTTATGCGGCAGTTCGCCCAGCAGCTGTCTAGCGACACGGCCTAAGCGAATCGCACCGGCGGTATGCGAGGAGGAGGGACCGATCATCGAGGGACCGATGATGGAAAACACATCTTTAAAACGCATCACACAGCGCTCCAATCCTGAGGTCTTACTTACTATCTTATCCTATTGTATGAAGGGGATCTATAAAAGACAAGTCTTTAAATGGACGATATAGAGATATTATTTCGGAGTTCTAGTGAGGATGCTGTATTTAGAAAAACGATTGCCATTTTGCTGCTTATTGTCTGGTTGCTAGTCGGAAGATTACATCCCCTAACGGACACCACGGACGTTATTTCTGCCTGAAAAGCTCTTATCGGAATCTAACGGACCCCATAGTCGTTATTGTGGCATATTGAGCCAATTGATGCCTAAATTCAGGTGAATAGCGGCTCCTGTGTCCGTTAGCTTTTCAAAAACCCTGATTACAAAGAAATAGCGTCTCCTATGTCCGTTAGCCGGTGGCGGGGGTCGGGGTCGGGGTCGGGGTCGGGGTCGGGGTCGGGGTCGGGGTCGGGAAAATTCAAGATGGAGGGCAATTTTCTTACTATTTCATTTTAAAATAGAACATACGTTCTTTATTTTTTCGGATAAATGTGGTAATAATAAGATGTGGATCTTTTCACATCTAACTAATTCTTTCTAAGGAGCTGTTTATTCATGTCTGTACGTTTAACCCCCTATCTAGTTCTGCCCGGCACTGCTGGTGAAGCAATTCAATTTTATGAGAAAGCGTTGGATGCGCAAGTTCTATTTAAACAAACCTTTGGTGAGATGCCTTCAGACCCTAACTTTCCACTAGCTGATGAACATAAAGGGCTCGTTGGGCATGCTATGCTGCAAGTAGGTGAAAGTCAACTGATGTTCTCGGACACGTTCCCAGGTCAACCGATTCAACAGGGAGATCACGTGACGATTTGTATTACAACGAAGGATGCTACCCTATCCAAGCAATTTTTCAATGCGCTCAAAGAGGGCGGTACGGTTATTCTGGACCTGCATGAAACATTCTTCAGCCCTGCTTACGGACAAGTGAAGGATAAGTTTGGCGTGACATTCCATCTGTTCACAGAAGGGGCTACGATGTAAGTAAACATGAAAAACGGCTCTGTTCGCAGTTTGTGCGACAGGGCCGTTTTTTTGAGAAACTAGACTCCCTTTGGGACGGCATTATGAAGGGGTTTGGCGATAACAAAGTCGATCGTTAGGGAATACAACTCGTGAGCAAGCGATTGTGCTTGTGAAACGAAGCTTCGACGCTATAAAGTTGTCGAC
Source organism: Paenibacillus sp. J22FR5 (assembly GCF_059691975.1). Lineage (NCBI taxonomy): Bacteria > Bacillati > Bacillota > Bacilli > Caryophanales > Paenibacillaceae > Paenibacillus > Paenibacillus sp. J22FR5. The sequence goes on from NZ_JCAUAN010000018.1 coordinate 84,383, forward strand.
GCCTCTTCTGCGCCAGCATACCAGAACAGTGCAAATTCCGTCATGACCGAGGCATAGCCCATTTGACGCAGCATGGCTGTTACATTCCCACGATGGTACGTAGCGTGATTGACAACCTGCAAGACCATCTCTGCGAGACTCGTTTCCCTGATTCCCGCATACGGATTATCGAGTACGATTTTCACCTCCAGATCCTCCTGCTCATTCAAAAAAGCTTTAAACCGCTGCGACAACTCGTTATACATCGTCACTAATTCATCTAGGCTTTTGCTCTCTATCGCTGCTGTAATTTGCGTGGAGGCTGCCATGGCAGCCTTCATGCTCCGCCCTCCAAGAATGTCGAGCCAACAGGCATCCGTGAGGTAGATATGAGCAATGACCTTCGATATCGTCGGAAAGACACTCTGGATCTCTTGCCTAAATACCTCCTGTGGAAGCTCCTTCAATCGATTAAGCAGGGTTTGATTGGCCCATACGTGAAAGTCATACATGCGTTTCGCAGTTTGTGTCATACATATCATCTCTCCCTTTATCATAAAAGTGACCATTTCCAGTTATATCCTGATAATAAAGAAAATACCCTGACAGCATTATGTCAGGGTATTTCCTTTGCTATTTGTATTAGTAAAACTGGCGAAGTGCAACAGAGTCAAAGTGTTTTTTTTCCTCAACTTCACGTTCTTCACGAGTTACTTGCTTCCATGAACTCACGCAGACGGCAACGATTCCTGCCAGTAGAAGAAAACCTATCACTTTCCACCATACACTGCCTGCTATAGATGGATTGGCACCCATGATCAAGATCAGAACTGGGAAGAACCACATTAGATTTTCAATATAAACCCGAATCGCTTTTCGCTTTAACAAGTTATTCTATCCCCTATATATCTGAAATGGTTTCATACTCCGTATAGCTTTCGCAGCGCTATTTCACTTTAGGACCGTCAACTCCGTCTCAATTTTCGTCCAATTTATGGAAATGGACAACCCAAAATTAGATCGTCGTATTCGGCGTATCCACGATATCGGGATCAACTGTATTAGTGCTTCCATTGAGCACGTTCTGAATACTTCCAAAGCTATCTCCAGGCGAAAACGAGTTGGCTCCCGCAAAGATTTTGGAGCTGCTTGTTAGGTTAATAGCAAAGGTGTCGCCTATCTGGACATTGGAGCCCTGAGCGACGTTGAGGATTTTGATACCACCATTAATAATTGCAGGCACGCTCCAGCCACTCCCTTCCAACTCTAAACCATTGTATGTGTTCAAGTGCCTATTGGTCACTTATAGATGAGATGGCAGTTGGTGGGCGTGACTTCAACGCAAAAAGCCCACTCAAATGACGATGAGTGAGCTTTCGTTAGACTTATTTCTGAAATACTTAGTCGAAATCGTAGCGTTCTTCTTTCCAGGGATTTCCATACATATGGTAGCCATTCCGCTCCCAAAAGCCAGGCTTATCCTTCGCCATAAACTCAATGCCCCGTAACCATTTGGCGCTTTTCCAGAAATACAGATGCGGCACAACCATCCGCACAGGCGCTCCATGATCTGGTGTTAGCAGCACGCCATTATGTCTAATGCCCAGAAATGACGTCTCCAACAGGAAATCTTCCAGTGGAAGATTCGTCGTCCAACCATGCTCGGCATGCAGCATCACATGGGTTGCCTCTGGCTTCAACTTCACTTTGCTCATAAGCTCAGATACCGCAATGCCTTCCCACACATTATCCAGCTTGGACCACGTGGTCACGCAGTGAATGTCATTCGCGAATTCCTTGCGAGGCAGCGCCATAAAATCCTTGTACGAAATGGTGAACTCTTCCTCCACCAAACCGAACAAACGCAAATCCCATTTGCCCATGTCGTTATAGTAGGGCACGGACCCATAGTGCAGCACAGGCCAGCCTTGCGTCAGCGTTTGCCCAGGAGGAACACGATCATTTGGCTCTTGGGGCTGCTTTTGCCCAAATTGCATGAGAAACCCTCCATCCGTTCTACCTTCATCGAACCCTAGTCGTTACCGATGTAAGATCCGTATTCCGCTGCGGTCAACAAGCCTTCCAAGGCTTCTGGCCCTGAGATTTCAACCTCGACCATCCAGCCTTCACCGAAGGACGCACTATTCACAAGCTCAGGTGAGCCTTCCAATGTACTGTTCACAGCCGTCACTTTGCCTGATACAGGGCAGAAAATATCGGAAACCGTTTTGACCGATTCCACGCTGCCAATGCTCTCGTTCGCTGTAACGGAAGCACCAACCTTCGGAAGCTCCACGAATACAATATCTCCCAATTGATCTTGTGCAAAATCTGTAATCCCTATGCGAACCACTGTATCCGATAGCTTCTCTACCCACTCGTGCTCTTTGGTGTATAACAAATTGGCTTGTACGTTGCTCATCAGTCCACGCCTCACTTACTTACAAATTTTGCTTTTAGCTTAATCTACTGTGAACATCAAAGTCAAGATGCTCGTTCTAGAAGATGTGACCCAAAAGTTACTGTTGACAATTCACACCGATTTAGGCGCATAATGAATATAATAATGCTAATTGAATATTGGCGAATGAGGATACAGGGAGAGACTGCGGAGCACGTTTGCAGCGCCGAAGGAGTAAGCCCATAGTGGTGAATCTCTCAGGCAAAAGGACCTGTATCGGACGCGACTCTGGAGAGCTTCGAGAACTCGTTAATCACGACGAATCGGACACCCAAGGGGAAACTTAACGGTTGAATGTATATTTTCTACCGTTCTAGGCAACTCTCAGGTATAAAGGACAGGGGCAAAAGGTATGTTTGTGTTGCATACCTTTTGCTCCTTTTTGCATTTCCGAAATGGGCCAACGGACAATAAGACGATTGAAGGTGAGGTTATAAGCATGTTGAAACGAACACCGCTCTTCCCAATTTACGCGGAGTATGGCGCGCGAATCATTGATTTTGGCGGCTGGGAGCTGCCCGTGCAGTTCACTGGCATTCAAAAGGAGCATGACGCCGTCAGGGGGCAGGCGGGGCTTTTTGATGTCTCGCATATGGGCGAGGTACGCGTCCAAGGCTCGGATGCCTTTGCATTTTTGCAGCGTCTCACGACGAATGATGTTACCAAACTGGCACCAGGTCAATGCCAATACAGCCTCTTATGCTATCCGAGTGGCGGTGTGGTGGATGATCTGCTCGTTTACAAACTGAGTGATCACGACTATATGCTAGTTATCAATGCTTCCAACATCGAGAAAGACATCGCTTGGCTACAACAGCACCTCGCAGGTGATGTTCAACTGACCAACATTTCCGAGGAAACCGCCATGCTTGCGCTGCAAGGGCCTCGGGCGGTTGATATTTTAGCTAAACTGACAGACGCACCGATTCAAACATTGAAAACATTCCATTTCCTCCCCGATGTGAACGTCGCTGGCGTGACTACATTGCTTTCCCGAACTGGCTACACAGGTGAAGATGGCTTCGAGCTTTACGTGGATCAGAAGGATGCGATCTCTCTTTGGAAAAAACTGCTAGAAGCTGGTGAGGAGCATGGGCTCATTCCCACTGGACTAGGTGCTCGGGATACGCTGCGCTTTGAAGCTAGGCTCCCTCTGTATGGGCAGGAGCTATCCGCCGACATAACGCCGCTTGAGGCGGGGCTTTCCTATTTTGTGAAGCTCGATAAAGGTGATTTCATAGGGCGGGATGCCCTGCTGGAGCAAAAGGCAAACGGCGTCCCACGCAAGCTAGTAGGCATTGAAATGCAAGAACGCGGCATTCCTCGTCCGCATTACGCCATATTCGCCGAGGGTAAGCAGATTGGTGAAGTTACAACAGGTACGCAGTCTCCAACGTACAAAACGAATGTAGGCTTGGCTTTGATCGATACCGCGTACAGCGCCTTGGGCACGGACGTGTATGTTGAAATCAGAGGCGCGCAAGTGAAAGCCCGAGTTGTTACTACCCCTTTTCATAAAAAGAAATAATTCCCGAATCCGGGTTGGAAGGAGCACCCTTGTTATGAAACATCGTTATTTACCTATTACGGAACAGGATCAAAAGGAAATGCTGGAAACCATCGGCATCTCCTCCATGGAAGAGATGTTTAGTGACATACCGCAATCCGTTCGATTTCAAGGTGAATTGAACGTGGGGAATGCCCTCAGTGAGCAGGGCTTACTGAGGTATATGCGCGAGTTAGCGGGTCGCAACGCGGACTTCCAGCGCTATGCCAGCTTCCTCGGCGCTGGCATCTATGATCATCACCTTCCGGTGGTGATCAATCATGTGATCTCGCGGTCCGAATTCTACACCGCGTACACGCCTTACCAACCGGAAATCAGCCAAGGGGAATTGCAGGCGATTTTTGAATTTCAGTCGTACATCTGTGAGCTCACCGGCATGGCCGTTGCGAACGCCTCGATGTACGACGGAGCAACGGCGCTAGCGGAAGCAGGCGCCTTGGCAAGCGGTGCGACGAAGCGGAGCCGTCTGCTTGTGTCCCGCGCGGTGCACCCGGAGGCGCGTGCCGTTCTGCGCACGACCGCCCGCGGGCTGAACCTTGAGGTCGTCGAGATCTCGGTTACACCAGAAGGTGTAACCGATCTGGACGATCTCAAGGCGGGGCTCGAGAGCGACGACCCTGCCGCAGCCGTCATCCTCCAATCGCCAAATTTCTTCGGCTGCTTGGAGGATATCGCGGCCGTGGAGCCGCTCGCGCACGGCGCGGGCGCACTGCTCGTCGTGAGCGCCAATCCGCTCACGCTCGGGCTGCTCGAAGCGCCGGGCAAGCTCGGCGCTGACATCGTCGTCGGCGATTGCCAGCCGCTCGGCATCCCAGCTGCGCTGGGCGGGCCGAGCTGCGGCTACTTCGCCGTCGCGGAGAGCTGGATGCGCCGCATGCCGGGGCGCATCGTGGGTCAGACCGTAGACCGCGATGGCAAGCGCGGTTTCGTGCTTACGCTGCAAGCGCGGGAGCAGCATATAAGGCGTGAGAAAGCCACGTCGAACATCTGCTCCAACCAAGCGCTTCTCGCGCTTTGCGCATCCGTGTATTTGTCCACGATGGGCAAGCAGGGCATTCAAGACGTTGGCGCGCTTAACGTCCAGAAAGCCCACTACGCGGCGAATCGTCTCACCGCGTCCGGCCGTTTGGAGCTGCCTTTTACAGGCAGCTACTTCAATGAATTTGCCGTCAAGCTGCCGGACGGCACGAACATCGCGGAGCTGAATCGTCAGCTCCTTCATAAAGGTATCATCGGCGGCTATGACCTTGGCCGCGACTACCCAGAGCTGGCTGGCCATATGCTAATCGCCGTCACCGAGCAACGAACTCGCGAAGATATCGATACCTTCGCAGCTGCATTGGAGGAACTTGTATGAGCAACGACAAAGCACTCATTTTCGAAATGAGCCATCCAGGTCGCGTCGCCTATTCCTTACCAGAATCGGACGTTCCAGACGTGAACATCAATGAGCTTCTGCCTGCTAAATTCCGCCGTCAAGTCGAACCTGATCTACCAGAAGTGTATGAAGTCGATGTCATCCGCCATTACACGGCGCTTTCTCGCCGCAACTTCGGCGTGGATAATGGCTTCTATCCGCTCGGTTCTTGTACGATGAAATATAATCCCAAAATCAACGAAGACGTTGCCCGCTTCCCCGGCTTCGCTCATATCCATCCCTATCAGCCGGAAGAATCGCTGCAAGGCGCGATGGAGCTGCTGTACAATCTCCAACATGATCTTGAAGCTCTCACTGGTATGGACCGCGTCACCTTGCAGCCTGCGGCTGGTGCACATGGGGAATGGACCGGGCTTATGATGATCCGCGCTTACCACGAAAGCCGCGGCGAGCACCGCACCAAAGTCATTTGTCCAGATTCGGCACATGGCACCAATCCAGCCAGTGCAACGGTTGCTGGATTCCAAACTGTGACGATCAAATCCGATGAGCGCGGCCTCGTGAATCTTGACGAGCTGCGCCGTGCCGTCGGCTCAGATACCGCTGCGCTCATGCTCACGAACCCAAACACGCTCGGCTTGTTCGAAGAACAAATCGTCGAGATTGCCGAAATCGTGCATGCCTCAGGCGGCCTTCTCTACTATGATGGAGCCAACGCGAACGCCATTATGGGCATCACGCGGCCAGGGGACATGGGCTTCGATGTTGTCCATCTTAACCTGCACAAAACGATGAGCACCCCGCACGGCGGCGGCGGCCCTGGCGCAGGACCAGTAGGGGTCAAAGAACGCTTGATTCCTTTTCTACCGACGCCACTTGTGGCTAAACGGGAGGATAACAGCTTCTATTTCGATTACAACTATCCGCAGTCAATTGGCCGCGTCAAAGGCTTCTACGGCAACTTCGGCATCCTTGTCCGTGCCTACACGTACATTCGTACCCTTGGTCCAGAAGGTTTGCGCAAAGTATCTGAGTATGCCGTGCTCAACGCGAACTATATGCTGGCTCGGTTAACACCTTATTTCGATGTACCGCATCCTCGCTTCTGTAAGCATGAATTCGTGCTGTCTGGTAACAGGCAGAAGAAGCTGGGCGTTCGTACACTCGATATTGCCAAAAGATTGCTCGACTTCGGCTACCACCCGCCAACCATCTACTTCCCGCTCAGCGTGGAAGAATGCATCATGATTGAGCCTACGGAAACCGAAAGCAAGCAAACCCTCGATAGCTTTATCGACACGATGATTGCGATCGCTAAAGAAGCGGAAGAGAATCCGGAACTGGTTAAAAATGCCCCTTACACAACGGTTGTCAGCCGTATGGATGAAGCGTTGGCTGCACGGAAGCCTGTTCTCAACTGTACCTGCGGGTAAATAGTAAATCTGATTTTATCAATGACATGCGAAAAGGCTGTCCCTGAAGTAGAAGATTCTACTTCAGAGATCAGCCTTTATTTCGTTTTAAGCGTACCTGTTTGTTTTCACAAACCTGACCATTGCACAATCAAGGCATTTGCATCTGCATTAAGAATAGCTTTTACACTGCTATCTACATCTTTTCCCACAGCTGCATTATTCAAATGTTTCACAAAGTCCTGCATATGCTTAGCTGCCTGATCTGGTCGGTTCATATCCAGTTTATGCTGCGCTTGCTTGAGGGCATTGCTCAATTGAGATGTTATTGCGTTGCTTAATAGAGCTTGATAGCGATTAAGCAACTGATTCATGGCGTCTATGCTGGTTGTCACATGGATTTGGAAATTCTTTTGCAGCGTATTCCCAGCTATATCTTGAGCTGTTATCGTTGCTGTATAAATGCCAACCTTTCCCACTAAATCGATAACTACGCTCGATCCCTTTGTCAAATCTAGGGCATAGACAGCACCGCTAACTGTAATCTGTGCAGAAGCTAATCCTGATAGATTATCGGAGACCTGGAAGGTTAAAGGCAGATTGTCATCAAAGGAGTCTCCCTCCTTTAACTCTTTACCATTTACGATAAGCTTAAAGCTTGGAAGTGTTGCGTCAACTTGGAATGACATCTGTTTAATTTCTTCAACATTGCCTGCCCTATCCGTTGAGTGGTACTGGATTGTATACGTTCCATCTTGAGGGAGTGTAAACGGTCCTGAGTAATCCTTCCAATCTGCCGTATCCCCTAGTGTGTATTCCGTCTTGACGACGCCGGATAAATCATCCGCAGCATTCAGCGTTACGATATTCGTCGTGTACCATCCATTGTTAGCCATACCTGCCAAACTAAATTCGGTTACCGGTTTGGATTGATCTAATAGGATGTTGACGGAATCTGACTTAGGTGATTCTACGGATACGCTGGTTGAAGTGACCTTATAAAAATATCTTACTGCCGGGTCAATTCCACTATCCGTGAAGGTCGTTGCTCCCCCCTGATAAACAGGCGCATAGGTTCCCTCTGCACTAGTCGATCTGTACAGCGTATAGGAGGTAGCTCCGATAGCTTTGTTCCACGATAGCGCAGCAGAATTAGATGTTGTTGAAACGATATGCAGCCCCATCAAAGGATCATGCGTTTGTGTATTGTCAACTATCATCATCCAGTTGATCAAAGGATCCTGTGATGCCGTATTTCTCACCGTTATCGTGATCGTGCCGTCCGTTACGTCAACAGAATTGCCATAGACCGTATTGGATATAAACGTGATCGCATTCTTTTTAACCCCATTGATATATAAGTCTGCCTTTCTGGAGGCATTATTCCATATATCATTAAAGCCTGTATACACCGTGTAGGAACCATTTTTCACCGTAAACTTGTAGGTCAAGTCCGTACCTGCAGGAGAATTACTTACATTTCCACCATTTAGATATCGGAGTGTTGAGAACATATCTCCACTGGCTGAACCTGCTGGATTTGAATTCGTTCCTACATAACCCCAAGGAGCTATATCTCCTGAATTATACGCCTGTTCAACAGCGTCCTTATTCATAAGTGTATCCTGCAGGTACGAGGTTATTAGGATATAATCACTCGTCGCATAACCACCGCTGTTTACGAAATAGATCGTCTTATCAGGAACGGCATAAATTTTAAAACGTAACGCTTTGTTGTTAAACTGCGGAAGTATAGCCTGTAACGTATAGACACCCGGAAGGGCAAATGTACTCGCCGTTATGGGCTGTGAATTGACTGACCAGGTGACAGATGTTGTGGTTGCAGCTGCAGCACCAGTTGGTATAACGTCTACCTGGTTCGGTAAATTCAGTAGGGATCCAGTTGCAACAACCTCAGGTAATTTAACATTGATGTCCATCTTACCCATACTGTTTAATAAATCTGTGTTCCAACTGCTGTACCATCTTATGGATATATCCGTACCTTGACCAAATTCAATAGGCAGCCATATATATTTGGCACCTCCATTTGTAGTAAATTGCCCGCCATTCCAATCGTCCCCTACATAGATGAATTTTCCTTTCGCAGGGTCAACTGGGATAACAGCGGTCGTTTGAGATTTAAAGGCGGTCTGTGGGTCAGGATCCGATGACGATGTTCTGACAAATGGATTAACCGGTGTTGACCATGGACCAAACATCGTATCTGCAACACTGAATTTATTTTCATTCGGAGACCATCCTGTTGCACCGGAGGTTAACAGGTAATACTTTCCATTAAATTTGAATACGGCCGGAGCTTCGCGCTGAGTACCCGGGAATACTCTTACATAATCTACGCCGTAAACGGCCTTATAGCTTGTATCGCGGACAGGATTGCCATTTGCGTCTACATGGCCGTCCTTGTGCCAACCAGCAACGTCTGAATAATCATCCAAAAGCTTGGAAATGTAGATCGTTAAGTTTTCTTCGCTGGAATAGATGAGGTATGCCGTTCCGTCATCATCCTTAAACACGTTCATATCACGTGCCATACCCGGGTTGCCAGGTTGATAATCGATTTGACCCGGTGGGCTTTGATCCATTCGATAGCTCTTCTGGTAGATGAATGGACCCGTAGGCGAATCACTTATTGCATAACCTGCTTGCGCTTTTCCGTAGTTAGCATTGTTATTATACGGGTCTTTATCTCCGTCAATATGAGCCCACATCACATACTTCTTGGTTTTATCATTATAAATTACTTTTGGTCTTTCAATAATTCTGCCCGTTCTTATATCTGCCCAGATGTTTAACGTATCGGTTCTACCGGTATAAAGCGCGGAAATCAAAGGATCGTTCGTAAAATCGTCCATCGATTTTACCATCGTTAGTGCCATACCTTCATCTGTCCAATTGTAAAGATCCGTAGAAGAGTAAACTCTCACTCCCGCTGAAGGCCATGCTCCCTTGTGGTATTCGCCATACCAGTAGTATTTCTGCGTGTGCTGATCAAACATGATACCTGATCCATGGGCATCAATCGGATTGCCACTGCGATCTGCCCAAACCGTATCAGGCGTAATCGCAGTTCTCACCGTACCTACACCCAGTGGATCGGATAAGGCTGATGTGATGCCATCTATTACCGCAACTAGTTTATAAAAGTACCCTGTGCCTTGCGTTAAGCCCGTATCGACAAACACTGTATTCGTACCACTGTAAATCTGGTTATAGGTTCCTGTAGAACTTGAGGATCTACTAATCTTATAGGTAACTGTTGTTCCTTCCACGTTGTTCCAGCTTAATGCTGCTGATGTATCAGAAACTGAAGTAGCTGCAAAGCTTGCAGGAGCATCATACTGGTAGGTAGTCGCTTGTACAGACGCTGGTGTTGATTCTCCAATCGTGTTATAAGCTGTTATACGATACTTATAGGCTGTGTTAGCTGTTAACCCTGTGTCTGAGTAGCTTAAAGCTGCTCCATCATACACCAAGGAGAACGTTTGACCTGCATCAGCTGACCTATATACCCTATAACTGGTAGCTTTAAGAGCTGCTGTCCAGCTCAAATTGATTTTTGAAGCATTTACGGCTAGGGCAGTTTGTCCCGTAGGTGCTGCAGGTGGCGCTGGTGTAGTCCGAATACTTAGTTCAGGTGACCATTGTGATTCCGTCAGTCCGCCATATACAAATGCTACTTTATAATAGTAAGCAGTATCAGAAAGTAACCCCGTATCCACAAAGCTGTTGGCTGTGCTATTGGAAACAAAGGTATAACCGCTGCCTGATGTCGTTGAACGGTAAATATTATAACTTGTTGCTCCATCTACCGGTAACCAATTTAATGAGATCGTAGAATTGGTTTGGGCGTTAGATTGAACGACGGAAGTATTTACAGCCGGCGCGTCTGTTACTTTAACATTATCCACATAAACAGACTGCCATTTATTTCTGATGCCTATTTTGCCACTTGAGAAAGTCGTATCCGTCGCACTAAAAACAAGCTTGTCACTTCCATTGTTTACGATGTAGCAGGTAATGTTATTGCCTACCAATGTCATCTTAAGTGTATACCATGTGTTTGGGTTCATGGCATAAGTAAGACTTTTTATAACCGTATCCGTACCGTTGATCCTTTTTGACAGAACCAACGTATTGGTCGTTTGCATTTGAAAATAATAAAAATTTCTATAGTCCTGAACACGTGCCAGAATTCCCGGATAAGCTCCGCCAGCACCTGTATAGAAACGCATGGTAACACTAGAATCCGTCCATGAAGCATCTCCTGCCGTTATGATGCCTTCCCCGGCGTCCGTCTGATTCAACATTTTATTACTGGCATCAGTCGGATCTGTACCCACTTTCCATGTTCCGGAGGTTGCTGTCCATGTCGGATTCGCCGTATAATCTCCATCCGTAAAATCATCTTGGAAATACACCACAGGTGCTGCAGGTGCCGCTGAAACGATTGTTTGATGTGTAAGATTAAGAAGCATGATGAAAGTCAACAGCAAAAGCCATCCTAACAGTTTGTGCTTTTTATGCATCATTTTCCGTCTCCTTTATGGTTGACTTGAGTGATGAGTTGGATCCTCCCTTACATCGAATTTGGCAACTTGATTTCATCACTGTAGCTTCAATTTTAGAAGTGAATTCCTTCCATGTGTAGTCAACATACCGTATAACACTGAACAAACCTTGGTTTCGTCGGATGAACAAAACCAACATTTATGAACTCTCTCGTCCTCCTTATGAAATTAGTCATGGATTCTATCATTGGACTTTTTTGCAAACACAAAGAGGTCGTGAAAAACCGTCTACCAAAGTCCTGCAAGGATGACAAAAAGCCCCCATCTCGTCACCAAGATGAGGGCTTAAATTCATGATACGAGCACATAATGTGGTCAGCCGTTCAGACCTTCCCTCATAGCCAAAAAAGGCTGTTCCCGAGTAGACGAATCTATTTGTGGGAACTGCCTCTTCTTCTTCGTGTATGATATTGTACCGAAAACCCCGCTCATGCCATACGCTAACGGAACGAGGATTCGCTATTTCGAGAATTTCTCACGATTTGGCCGGGTTGCGGAACGTGTGTGCGCTATTTTTTGGCTTTCATGTGCTTTTTGCGGTAAAAAGCCGAAATAGCGCACCTACGTTCCGTTTCAAGCTGAAATCAGGCGAATTTGACCAAATAGCGTACTGACGTTCCGTTATATGTGGCCGAGGCCGGCGGGGGAGGGATTTTGGGTTCGGGGTCGGGTTCATCACACCCTACACCGACAGCTTCTCCACCAATTGATGCGAAGCCAGCACGAGATCCCCCCGAATGTCGCAAGCATTCGGATCATCCAGCGAGTTCAAGAAATGCTGAACAACACCGGCGAAGCCTCTGCGCTCCAGCACCGTGTCCCAGCTGCCGAAGGTGCGCAGGCGCGGAGCGGCATTTTTCTCATAGAAGACTGCTGACTCTAGGTTCGTAACCTCGACGGATCTTCCACTGCCGTGCAGCTCCACTTTCTCCAAATCAACGCCAGCTAATCTTACCATACTGTAGGTACCCATGGCGGAACCGAATCCCAACGTCCCCGATGCGTGGAGCAGCTTCCCACTCTCATCCACCTGTTGATGAGAAGTCCGTACCTCGTAAGGACTCTCACCCAACCAAAGCAAAGTGTCCAGCATGTGAATCAAGTCGTCATACAGCGTTTCTTTGGCACCATGACCCTGCAGCTTTGTCCGGTGCTTCACAGCCGAGGCTGCATCAAACCCGCCCGCTTCCTGCAACCATTGCTTCGCTTCGATATATAGAGGCGCGTAGCGACGGTTGAATCCTGCTGCGAGCAGCACACCTTTTCGCTCCGCATACGAAGCCATCTCCACCGATTCCGCCCACGCATACGAGAGCGGCTTATCAACATAAACGGCTACGCCATGAGCCATACACTTCATCGCAATATCAAAATGCGTCGACGTCGGGCTATGTACAAATACAGCATCTAATCCTAGCGCCAGTAGCTCCTCGAGCTGTGTCGTCCCAAAGGGAATACGGTATTTCATTTTCATTCGTTCAACGGTTGCAGGCGTAGAGCTCATGATCCCTGCGAGTTCCACTTGCTCACTCACTGACAACAGCGGTAAATATACTTTCTGTGCGATATCTCCTAAGCCGATAAGGCCAATTCTTTTTTTAGACATGTTAAACGCCACTCCTAATTTGAGTTCGTAATACGAAACGCCCTACCCATAACCCAAGTAGGAGCAAAATAGCACCAACCAACGTGGAGACGCCATACACCTGCACCCACATGGGTTGATTAGCAATGAGGGCATAAATCTTCCCACCTGCAACAGGTCCCAAGAAAGCGGCGAAGCCAGTAATCGCCGAGTACGTCGCAATATACATCGGACGCTCACTCTTTGGCGTATCCCCTATCGTAAATGCAAATACCATTTGATTGAAGCCGCCTAAGCCAATGCCCAGTACAATATGCACGACATACAGCACTACGACTGCCGGAATGAAGGCGATCGCTCCCCATAATAGACAGGCTAAGGCAATAATCGGCAAGGACCATAGGAGCAGTGTTTGAGCAGAGAATCTCGCATTCAAATTTCCCCAAACATAATAGCTAGCCATCATAACTAAGGTATGTACAACCGTTATATAGGAAACAGTTCCATAGGAAATGTTCATCAGCTTGAGCATGACATAGGAAAAGAGCGGTACCGTCAACCCTTGAACGAAGAGGAAACAGGCCAGAAAAATAATTGCTTTTAGAAACGCACGGTCCATTAATGGCTTCCGGATCATACCCACAGGATTCGTTGCAGTCGACGGCTCGAAAGGCGGATTCGGATACATAAAGTACGCCATTACGTTGAAAACCACACATACACTGACGATCATAAAGATGTAGTTGAAGCCCTGTTCACCAGGGTACTGATCCAGTATTTGTCCGCCTACAAAAAGAGCCAGCGAGCTTACTCCCCCCAGTATGGTGTTGCGCAATCCAAAATAACGTCCGCGAATCGGTCCAGGCACCGCATCACTGATTAAGGAGGTCCATACAATCCCCCCAGCGGCATTTCCCAGATGAGCGGCCGTGTACAATATCATATACGTGACGACCCAATACTCTTGCGGTAAGACAAATGGGATTAACCCTACGCAGGCCCATAATATTCGATGAGAGGATCCGAAAATGATCAGCATGCGTTTACGATTTCGGAATTTTTGCATGACGACCGCCATTGCAATTTGAACGATGTTTACGACGGTAGTGATCGCTAGAATGAAGCCAATCTCTGTTGAGCTTGCTCCCAAGTAAATCAAATAACCTGTTAAGAACGGTCCGCCCAACAGTTGGAAAATAATAACGGCAGGAAAGCCTTCAAATGTCGCCACAAGTAAGCTTTTACGGTACGTGGACATTTTTTTCTTTGGCTTACGCACGTTCGGATCGAATAATTTCATAGGCATAAACCTCCTTTTGTCTGTCTAGCAAGGTTAGCAGGATCTAATAGTTTACAACCTATGGGTCGCTTATGGTAAAATAGTAGGGATAACCTAATCTATCATGTCAGGCGGGATCATCGTAAACTTATGAAACCTAAACTTTTGGGTCTACTTGCAACCTTGTTGCTCTTTTTGACTTTCATTGTACTCTCTCTTATGTTTCAGTCAACTACTTATTTGTATATTGCTAGTGTTTGCCCGCTTCTGGTTGTTCCGTTTCTACCTGATATACGCGCTAATCAATATATTAAGCCTAAGGCTAGCGGCGGCGTACGCCTCATTTCGATGGAAAATAAGGACAGCGGAGATTCCGACTTTATCGTTATTCTTTTTGATCCAGGCTATGTCAAATGGAACGGCGGCAACCTTTACTTCAATTTGGCAGATAAAATGAAAGATGTCTACGTGAAGCCGGATCCTTATGCGGCAACGCTTACCGTTTTAAAATATGATCTGCTCACGCATCGCCGCAAGAAGAATTGGATCGGCATTTCCTTATCTCAACTGCAGCAGCGCACGGAACAGCTCTCTTATACAACCAATGAAGTAAACCGTCTAATTATTCGTATTTCCGATATTCAAGATCTCCAGCAGAACAATTTTAAACAACCTGCCTCCATGGGGCAACAGGTTGGCGCTTAGCAGATAGCTGGAAAGTATAAAATCACCCAACGTTTAAGCTCTCCGCCTACATGCACTCAGGTAGGACAGAGGATGCTCAATCGTGGGTGATTTTTTTGATTTCAGAAAAGACTAACAGATTTTAAGGGAAACAACTCTTCATGAAAAAGACTAAACGAGCTGTTCGCAACACAAGTACTCGGCTAACGTTCGGACCATAACACCCGTTGCACCTTTGGGCTCAATGCCTTTGGCCGACCAAAGCCAGGCTGTACCACCTGTATCCAGATGAATCCACGGTGTTTCCTCGGCGAAATAGCCGATGAACAGACCAGCTGTTATCGCTCCTGCCCAGCGGTCGGAGGAGGTCGCGTTTTTGATGTCAGCTACATCACTCTTCAGCATCGCACGATACTCGGGGTAGTTAGGAAGCTGCCACACTTTCTCTCCTGCTGCTGATGCAGCTTGAAGAAATGGCTTCAAGAACTCGTCGTCATTCGTTACAGCGCCTGTTGCAATATCCGCAAAAGAAATCAGGATCGCGCCCGTTAATGTGGCTACGTCGATCAGCCGGTTCGCTCCTTGCGCTTTCGCGTAGGTAATTCCCTCTGCCAAAATAATGCGGCCTTCCGCGTCCGTGTTGAGAACCTCCACGGAATGTCCACTGAGCATCGTGACAATATCGCCCGGACGGTACGCCGTACCCGACGTCATATTCTCCGCTGATGGAATCACGACAACGAGATTTACCTTTGGTTTCAACTGGCCAACGACATGCATGGCTCCTAGCAGGGTGGCGGCTCCGCCCATATCGCTGATCATTTCTTCCATGCCGTCGGGCTTTTTCATCGAGATGCCGCCGGTATCGAAGGTCACACCCTTGCCGACGAGGCCCAGCACGTCAGCATTATCGGGATCACCCGTGTACCGCAGGGTGATCATGCGAGGCGGGTGGACGCTGCCCGCGCCCACCGCTGTGAGGCCGCCCATCCCGCGGGCGGCGATCTCGTGCTCATCCAGCACTTCGCAGGCGAAGCCATAGTGCTGGGCGAGTTGGACGGCTTCCTCTGCGAGGGAAGCCGGAACAAGCCTGTTGCCCGGGAGGTTCGTGAGATCCCGGGCATAGTTCGTGCCTTCCGCAACCGCCTCTGCGGCTGCGATCGCACTACTCAGAAGCGCTGCATCCGCAGCCGCTTCTGTGAGCAACACCGCCTGGCGCAGCTCCGCGCGCGCCGGCTCGTTCTTGCGGTACGCCGCGATGCGGTACGTACCGAGGAGCAGCCCTTCGGTCAGCGCTGAGGCGGCTGACCGGCTGTCCAAGCCGCTTGGCAGCTTCAGCGCCAAGCGTTCGAACTGCAGCGCGAGCATCTGGCGCGCTGCAAAGACCGCGGCTGCGCGCAGCGTATCGCGCGTGCCTGCGGGGCCGAGCCCCGCAACGAGCACGTACGCGTACGGCAGCAGCCCGTGGGTCGGCAGCGCCTCGAGCTCGCCTGAGGCGCCCGTGAATTGGCCCTTTGCGCGCATGCGCTCAAGGGCCTGGTCGAGCTGCGGCTGGCCGAGGACGCCGTCCTGGCGCAGCTCCGCTTCCGTGAGGCAGACGAGAATTGCGTCTGCCCCTGTCGTGTTATCCATCAACGAGGTATAAACACGCGTTGTGATGTCGGTTATTTTTGTAAACATAGGAATTTGTCCCTGCCCTCATCCAAATTTCGAGTCTTATTTTTGATCCCCAGCTTCGATCTCCATCTACCTAATTAAGCTGTCGCCAACTGTTCTTCCCTAATAAAACGACGCTGCCTTCTGCACCACAGATTGCATCGGTAATTGGTACGGACATTTCGCTTCGCAAAGCGGAATCACTTTACAAGGGTCATGCTCTGCACAGCCTGTTATTTTATCCTTTTGCCGTTGAAAAAATCCATCACCCTTCGGCAACAACCCAAATTTCTCTCTGAACTTGCTTGCGATCATCACATCAGGAATCGAAATTTCCAGTGGACATGAGCAATAGTTACAGCGCCTGCAATCATGCTCACCCAGCTCGCGAGCCAGTTGCTCCAGCTCTTGACGTTCCTCAGGCCCAACTTCCATCTCTTGTGCAGCCAAATTTTCTTGCACTTCTTTGATGCTAACCATGCCAGAAATGGTCACATGCACATCTTGGCTATACGGATAGCGGATCGCACGATCCACGGGTTGAATGAATCCACCCGATAATGGTTTCATCGCAACCCTCATCAAGTCCATGTCGGACGCTTTGGGAATCAATTCGTCCAGTGCGAATGGCTGCGCCAAATTCAGATGAAATAAGATTTGCGAGAATTGCCCCTTCGCAATCCACTTCACAAGTAAATCTGGCCTATGTCCGGAAATGCCGATATATCGTACCTTTCCTTCTCGCTGAGCTTCCAAAGCAGCCTCATAGGCACCGCCAACTTCCATGGCCTTCTTGTATTCCGTCACATTATTCACATAATGAATTTGCAGCAAATCAACATGATCAGTCTTCATGCGCACCAAGCTTCGCTCAATTTCTGCTTTCGCAGTTGCATAATCGCGTGCACCTGTTTTCGTTGCTAGGAAATACTCCTGTCTCCGATGCGAGATACATTCACCTATAATTTCTTCGCTGTTCCTATAAGCTGCGGCTGTATCTATATAGTTAATGCCATGATCCAAGGCATAGTTAAGTGCTTCTCTTGCTTGCTCTAACGGAACACTTGGCAGATTCATTGCGCCGAATCCTAACGACGACACTTTATAGCCTGATTTCCCAAACGTCGAATATCTCAAGCCCAATTTCCCCCTTAGGTTGCTGTTATCCTACCAGATTAACTTCCACTTCAACATACTCTCCCACAATTTCTACTCTTTATCTTACTTTTTCCTGTGCACTCATCTTGCTCTTACTCTTGCTCCAACGCGTCAACTACCACTAGCAACTATTGTAATACAACTCGGTTCCACTTTCCATGCTGCGTAACAGGATGCTTACATACAAAAACACCTAAGGCATTCGCCTCAGGTGCTCTGCTAAATCAATCCTTCAGTCCATAATGACAAGAGATTACTGCCCTCTTTCCTCATTGTTATTACCACTGTCATCACGATCAATGTTCCCCCAGCCCCATGGAAGTCCAAAGAATCTCTTACTGTCATCCCTGGATTGCTGATTTGGCTTCGCCGTAGATTTACTTGTACTTGTCGGCTTCACTGTAGGCTTTGCGGTTGCCTTTGGTGTTGGGGTTGGCTTCTTCGTAGAGGATGGTTTCTTCCCATCGTCGTCATCATCCTTACGATCTGACTTTGGGGTCGATTTCTGATCATCCTTATCATTGTTATCATTGTTATCATTGTTATCTTTATTGTTTTTATCATTGCCGTTATTTCTATCGTTACTGCCATTCTTGCTATTATTGTCTCGATCATTTTTCGAGGTTGGCGTTGGTGTTGGTTTGCTCGTCACTTTGCCTTGCGTATTGATCCCCGAATTATTACCTTTGCCATTGTTATTTTTATTATTTTTATCATCATCTTTATTCGATGAACTACCTGCACTGGATTTTTCATTTTGAGCCTGTTGTACTCGTTCAGTGAACTTCCCAGATTTTTCGTCAGCAAGCAGTCTTTGCAAGGAAGACTTATCAATCGGTTTGTCTGGTTTAACGAATGTTTGAATACCGCCATTTTCCTTCGCAAGTTGATGAATCGAAGTACTTTTAATGTCATCCAGCGATACTTTCGCCCCGTTATCAATGGCATTTAAATAGATCGCATATTTCCCTGCTGAAACACCGCTTGCTTGTGCTTCCTGCCTTACCTCCTGCGGAGTAGCGAAGGCTTGAACCTCATAATTTTTCACTTGGTCCGGGTGGCTTTCCTCGATATGTTTATTTACTTGGGCCTTCAGCTTCGTTGCGATGGCTTCGTCGCTGACCGTTGTCTTAGACCCTACGACTGTTGAGGAAATGATAATATCCCCTTCCCCCTTAGCCAGTGCCCCCTGTTCGGCTTTATCCAGAATATCAGACGTTACGTCCTCTAACGATTTACCTTCAAACACTAAGGATTGAATTAAATTATCTCCGTCTGTATTTAGTCCGTGCAGGTCACGAACAATCTCATTATTATCAATCCCAATTTCAATACTTGGGTTAATGTCTATGGTCACGTACGCTACAACACTATTGCTTGGTACGCCTCCTGACAACGTTGAGACCAGAACGAAGCATACCACAATCGCTGCAGCTAAACCTGAAACGATGGCCATTTGCGGTATCCGTAATCGACGTTTCACTGGTGCGTAAAGAATCTCTTCTCCCAACTCACAGCTACGTGTCCCCCTTGGCAGCTTATCAAATCGCCCCTCTGAATTCATAACAATAATGGAGCTCTCGCTTAATTCCATTACGATCCCCTTGTTCATGCGCTGTTCTTCCTTTCATTCAACTTTCTTCATCACGAATATGTAAGTAATCCCGTAAATACGGATATGGTCCGTTAAAAATAAGTGCAATTGCAATGATATACTTACGATTTCGTTCCAAAGTTTTTCTAGATACCTGAACTTGCTCGAGCAGCTCTTTAATCGGTAGCTGTCGTTTCGTCAACAGAGTGCGCATAAGCTCTGAATCCTGTGCAAGTGTGCGGCCAATACCAAACAGCATCTGCCTTGAGTCGTCGTGCTTGGGGGAGGCTTCCGTCAACTCTGAGAAATTAATTTCAAAATCACTTAAACAGCGATTGAAATCAATAATTTCGCTTCGTCTTTCTTCTAAACCCTTCTGCTTCTCATAGGCTTCAATCGCTTGATGAACCTCAATTGGATTCATTAGGTTATCTTCATCATCTTCCTGATCAAACGAGCTGTAAGGGATCTGCCCTTTGAAGCGTTGCTCCTTACGAATAAAATCAATTAGCCTCCGCCTGATAACCGTCTCTGCGAAACCTAGGAAAGACCTTCCCATGACCGAAGAGTATTGGTTAATAGCTTCATTAAAAGCGGCTAATGCAATACTGAATTCATCGTCCCTGGCGGGATCTATAAATCGTTTGCAAAACCTGCTCGTAACTTTTGCTACATATGGCTGATAGTCCGCAATAAATTGATTCCTTAGTCGTAGGTCTCCTGCTTGAATTTGATGTATAGTGACCTCGAGTGAAGAGGCTTGCGGTTCATTTTTTCCGTGGGACTCATTCTTTCCCAGAAACTTTTTGAATAGTACCAGTAGCACCTTTCCACCTCACAGTATAGTAGTTTCGTCCCTATGTATAGCAATTCGGGGGGTACACATGATTAAAATTACAAATAATTTGCTGATTCATTATAACATAGATCTCTAAATGAGCACCTACTGGCAAATAAACCCTTGGTTACGGTTTCAATTACTTTATCAATCCTTTATAATATTAAGAAAACATATATCAATGCGTTTCATGGATGAGCGATCACGCTGAGCTGTAGGTATTATTGCAATGGAAAGATAGGGGGGTGTTTTATATGGAAGCAAGCAATCACTTTGGTAAGTTTCTGGAAACGTTAAGAGGCAAAGCATCATTGCGTAAAGCAGCTAATAAGAGCGGCTTATCTCACGCCTATATTAGGGATCTCGAGCTCGGTCGTAATCGAACGACTAACGATGTCATCAAACCTTCGCCCGAGACCTTGAGAAAGTTGGCGCAAGCGTATCAATATCCGTATACAGATTTACTTAAAAAGGCAGGATATTTAGAAGAAGCTTCCACCTGGTCTAAACCGGCTTCAGTGGATCTAGATACCGTCTGGTACGTGGAGTTTGGAATTCAAACGATTCTTTACGTTTCGGAAGACGGAATGAAGGAAGAACAGGTCGAATCTCTTGTAGCCTTCACTCACTTCATTGAAACATTAACAGAGCATCACTTTGTTAAATTGGATATGCACTTATTCGTAAATCTAAAAAAAATAAAAAAGTATGCCTCCTCAGAAGGCAAACTTTATTTTGATACCTATGAAAGTGCACCTTTCGTCATTGCCGCAGCAATTCCACAGAAGAAATACCATCAAACCATTCTTGATTACATCGCTTTTAATAATGGACACGCTATAGAATCTATCTCTTCCGTATCATCTACCTGCGCCTCACCTTTGAATGCTAAGTTCTTTACGTAGAATGATACAAATAAATAAAACGGTTGCCATACTCAACATCTGAATTGGCATCACTGCACTGAACACGCTATCGCGAAATGAATCTCGGTAGACCATTCCTATAAGAACTACGATTATATATAGGTATATGCCTGCATTCTCTCGTACGAACGGAATACGCGTATAATTCGAGAGAAAAGTAAACCCCAATCTCCGTTTGTAGAGAATCAGAAGAATTCCACATTTTGCCAATAAAATAACAATACGTGTTACAATAGAAATGATTAGGTCATCTTTGATTTCTATATAGGCATCTTCTTGTGTGAAATTTATGCAAACAATCACAGTCGTTGATACAAGGACAGGCATAATGTAGCCCGAAAGTGAAATGAGCAATGCGGGTACGAATCGATATTTCCAAACGACCATTAGTAAGACACAGATCGTACTCACTAATATTAATGGAGAGTCGATTATTAATGTGATCATCGAGCCTGCCAGCACAGCTAGCGATATTTGTTTCCAATACGACTTAACTCGAATTCGAAATAGCAATAATGAGAATAAGAGCATGGGAACAAAATGAATGATGCCAAGTATCAATTTCACCCATGTAAACAAATGCGCTTTCCCTCATTTCTAGCCGCCGTCATCATTCTTCGAGCAGCGT
Source organism: Paenibacillus sp. J22FR5 (assembly GCF_059691975.1). NCBI lineage: Bacteria > Bacillati > Bacillota > Bacilli > Caryophanales > Paenibacillaceae > Paenibacillus > Paenibacillus sp. J22FR5. The sequence goes on from NZ_JCAUAN010000018.1 coordinate 106,120, forward strand.
GACATTATGATAATCACATATAGAAGTATACAAGAGAATTGTACTTTTGCCTTCAATGTGGACTAAGTTGGCTGTTTCTGTGTATAAGATGACATGACTTCAGAACTTAACATGTTTGGAAAGGATTGGAGTGAGTTTAACGAATGGAACACCGCTTCACAGTCGCCATTGTAGAAGATAACTATTGGGTAGGTCAATTACTTGAAAGCTATTGTCAACAATGTGGATTGCACGTCATTTCCATTGTTCCAGATGGTGAACAATTTCTTAAAGATTACGACCAGCTGCAACCAGACATTATGCTCATGGATATTGGCCTTGAAGGTAATTTGGACGGAATCAGTGTTGTTCAATCCTTGCGTAAGGCTGGCTATCACCAGAAAGTAATTATGGTTAGCGGGACAACGAATATGGAACATATTCTTACCGCCTTTCACGAGCTCGATTCTGTCTACTTTCTCTCCAAACCAGTGATGCTCCCGAAATTTAAGGCTGCCATCCAGAAAGCCATAGCCGAAATTCAATTAGAGCGAAGCCGCTCTATGCAAGAACCAAAGCCAACCACAGTAACTTGGATCACAGTTAAAAATCAGAAATCACACTTGCCTATCTCCGAGGACGCCATTCTCTTCGTCGAGAAGGAAGACAAACGTCTATCTAGAATTCATCTGGTGAACGGTTCTCAAATGGAATCCAGCTCCAATTTATCTGAGATACTAGCTCAGAGCACGCCCCATATGTTCAGTCCTTTTAAGGGTTTTCTGGTTAATTTACGTCATGTCGTCTCCTTTGTGAAAGAAAGTGGATTTCCTACCTCTCGCAGATTCTTGATTCATTTGAAGCATACCTCCATCAAGATTCCATTGAGCCGGGATTTGCAAAAGGATTTTGCCCGACTGCTGCAGGAAATAAAATGAGTGTTGAAAATAACAGGAAAACCTCCAGCTAATCTCTGGTAATTCTGCGAAAGTGGCAGAAACCAGAAAATTAACGGGAGGTTTTCCATTTAATCGGGATATTCAACAAAAAATCAACAAATTAGCCCCACATCTATTGGCACCTCTAAGAGTTCTTAGAGGTCTTTTTATTTTTCAGCTTGTCACGACGCGCGCTAAGCATTTTCAACCGTTTCATGAGCTGCTCTTCCCATTCAAGGTCGGCAATGGATTTCGCGAAACCTAGCAGATCTAACGCCATGTCAATTTGACAGCGCACGATATCCAGCGGCTCTTCACCTTCGTGGTTGACACAGTTGTCGTGCAACAGATGATCTTTGCCATCTACGTATTCAACAAAATCGACTTCTGCAGCCCCATCTCCATGGGCATATTCGGCAAGAATTTCGTACTCGTTCTCCACCAAATAATGAACCTCAATATGGTGACATACCGGACAGAAGAGAATGGGCACATTGTGAATTTGTGTACGTATGTGTTTCAAGGTACCTTTTGTTCCAATCATACTGGCTCCACAGCAAAAACTCATGGGATTCCCTCCTAATCGTCAAACCGGATTCTTTTAATATATTCGTTACAAATGTGTGAAATTCCTTTTTCATATAGAGAGTTAGCTTATGTCAAATCATTCTAAATGTGTTTGAATAAGCATAATGATAATAATGATCGATACATTACGTGTTTTCCGAATTCTTAAGATGAAGGGGAGAGCGGCGTTGAACATGATTCCGAGTGTTTCCAGACAGATTGCCTTTGTGCAGTATGACGATCAATCCTCCAGCATGACAGTTCAGTATCATACCGGATTCAGAGCCTCCTACACCAATGTAAAACAAGATGAGTATCTCTTGGTTTTCACATCGGCGAATCGGTATGATTCTCTAATGAGACTTACGGAAAGTAGGTTCATGGAAGGAAACATTCCAACCAAGTAAGCATACGCAAGCAATCTCCCCCCTTTCTTTATGGGTGGAGATTTTTGGTTTATATGGCGCATATGCTACAATTGAACTTAGGTTTAGCACAAAAGGTCCTTCTTATTTATCAAGAAATATAACCATCTTATCGCGTGAATCCTATGAATTCTGATTTTTTGAGAAAAGGTGAGTCTGATCCCTATCCCTGCACACCACTTTGCCATCGATTGCGATAGGCTTCATTTACTGGCACAGTCCCCTCACGTTCAGTTTATTTATTGGCAGCTCTCAACCAGTAAGCAAATGCTACTTCAGGAGCATTTCCTGAAGGACTGGCGGTCATTAACACCCACATTACGGTTTCATGAAGTTGGGGATCTGCCTGGTACCAAGCAAACACTACCTGCCGAGCGTGTCACAGAGCTTTTACTTCCCCCCGGTGAATCCTGCTTTCTAAGCGGATTAAACGCCGGCCAAATGTACTTCGCAACTCTCGGTATTCGGAATGAGCAAGGTCATTTCTTTCCGCTCCTACAGTCCAATACCATTCAGATTCCAGCAATAGAATCCAACATCCAGCGTCATTTTGCTGAGTCTGATCAGCCTTTCATCTACCAGCCAACGACCATTTTATTACCGCAAGTAACGCCCGATGCACATGAGCATTTCTCGGCCTATTCGGTGTATGTCCCGAAGAACACTTACCTTGTAGATATGGAATCCGGAGGCGATACTGATTGAGCACTAACGTACAAGGCTATGTTGCTTTGCTCTTGCACGCCCATATCCCCTATGTTCGGCATAATGCGTCTGAAATTACGTTAGAAGAACGTTGGTTTTTCGAAGCAGTTGTTGATACGTATCTGCCTCTCATCGACATGATGGAGAGGCTCCTTGAAGATCAAGTACCGTTCCGCCTTACGTTGTCCTTATCTCCGCCTCTGCTTGCCATGCTGGAGGATTCACGTTTACATCTGCGACTTCGCAAACACCTCTCCTCGCTTTGCGAGCTGGGACAGCGTGAAGTCATTCGCCTATGGGGCGATGAAGCATTCGGCCCCCTTGCTAAATTATATGCTGATCGTTATCATCGGCTCAGCCTTTTATACGATCGCTTGCACGGCGATCTCATTGCGAAATTTCGCAGCCTCAGCACAACAGGCTGCTTAGAATTAATGACATGCGCGGCAACGCATGCGTTCTTACCGCTGGTAAAGAACGATGCCACGCTGCGCGCTCAGCTTGAAGCGGCGGTGCAAGAATTCCGCCGACATTTTGGTGTTGCTCCCGCTGGCATCTGGCTGCCAGAGTGCGGCTACTCGCCTGCGCTTGAGCCTCATCTGCAAGCGCTTGATCTGCGCTACTTCGTCGTTGACACACACGCGCACACCTTAGCGCGCCGCGATGGCGCTTCGGACAGGGACATCGCAGGTCTGCCGCTGCGCACGCCAGGCGGCGCCTGTGCGTTCGCCCGGGATCCCGAGGCCGGCGCCAACGTATGGAGCGCCGAGGCCGGGTACCCCGGCGACCCCGACTATCGCGAATATTATCGCGATATCGGCTACGACCTCGGCCTCCACGGCGGGGCCGAGTGGGCCTACTTGAAGCCCTATGTGCTGCCGGACGGCGCACGCATCAACACGGGCTTCAAGTACTACAGCGTCACCGGCGATGGTGACGCCAAGGTGCCCTACCACCCGGCGCGCGCCGCTCAGAAAGCTCAGCAGCATGCTGAGCATTTCATCGCTAGCCGGGTGGCGCAGGTGCGCCGCCTCGCGGAGCGGCGCGCTGTTGACGGCGCAGCAGCTGCATCTGCGCCAAAGGAGCCCTCGGTCATCGTATGTCCCTACGATGCCGAGCTGTTTGGGCACTGGTGGTACGAAGGCCACCAGTGGCTTGAAGCCGTGCTGCGCGGCCTAGCCGCGCGCAGCGATGACAGCGTAGTCGTGAACACGACTACGCTTGGCGGCTACGCCGCCGCCCATGCGCCGACCACCATTGCTGCGCTTCCGGTGTCGAGCTGGGGCCGCGGCGGCTATGCCGAGGTCTGGCTGCAGCCGCGCAGCCAGTGGGTCACGCCGCGGCTGCACGCGGCGGAGGATCGCATGGTGCAGGCGGCGCAACAGCACCGTGACCCTGCACAGCTCAGCAGCCTTCAGCTGCGGGCGCTGAATCAAGCCGCGCGGGAGCTCATGCTTGCGCAAAGCAGTGACTGGACGTTTATTTTGGATGCGGAGACGGTCACCTCGTATGCAACGAAGCGAATCGAAACGCATCTTTCCCACTTTCATAACCTTTTGAACACGTTAGACAAGGGGGGCTCTGACAAAGAGCTTTCCACGCTCGTCCATTCTTTGGAAAAGAACTCTCCTTTTTTACCTGAACTGCACTATCAACTTTTTCAGCCTGCTTCTTATAGAAGCTCTACAGATCGCTCATCAACGAACGTTTATACAGGCTTTCCTTTGAACGAAGTTGCTGTCACCTCAACAATGACGACTGCCTCTCAGCTCCGTGGTTCTGGACTGTGTATTCTCATGCTCGCTTGGGAATATCCGCCATACGTGATTGGTGGTCTCGCTAGGGCAGTCTACGACTTATCACGACAACTCGCTTCCTCGGGACATTCCGTGCATGTTATTACCTGCCAGTCTCCCGAATGTCTTCCCTATGAAGTGTCAGAAGGTGTCCATATTCATCGTGCGCAGGTTCTCCCATCGACAGATTCCCTTCATTTCCTAGACCGCGTTTTCCAAATGAACATGGCCTTCGCGGATATTTTACTTGGGTTATCCAGACAGGGGCTTATTTTCGATCTCGTGCATGCGCATGATTGGCTTGTCTATTACGCTGCACATGTCGCCAAGCAAGAACTTCGACTTCCTCTTCTGGCTACGATTCATGCAACAGAGATGGGGAGAAATCAAGGAAAACTGGAGTCACCCTTACAGAAACGCATTCATACCCTAGAAAGTAAATTAACAGAAGCCGCCGAACATCTCATCGTTTGCAGTCTGTCTATGCAGCAGGAGGTCAAGACGCTCTTTCATGTCCCTATTCATAAAATAACACCCATTCCCAACGGTGTTGCACCTATACGTAAACCCGATCCATCGTTTACCACGATGAATCCGCTGCTTGCTGACGCGCTTTCTACCACGGATAAGCCGCCGCAACGCATCCTAGCCTTCCTCGGGAGACTTGTCTATGAGAAAGGCGTGCACACCCTTCTTGCTGCGATGCCGCTTGTGCTCGCAAGGTTCCCTGACTCCAAACTGGTCATCGCTGGCACCGGACCTGAACGTGACTCATTAGAAGAGCTAGCTTTAGTCTTCGGAGATCAGGTACGCTTCACAGGCTTTCTTGATGAGGCGGACAAAAGCTTGCTTTTACACTCGGCAGAATTATGTATATTTCCAAGCCTGTACGAACCCTTCGGGTTGGTCGCTTTGGAAGCCATGTCCTGCGGTACGCCTCTCATCGTCTCTGATACCGGAGGGCTCGTTGAGATCGTCAACCATGGGATCAACGGGTGTACATTTCCCACAGGCGATAGCGAAGCTCTAGCGCAGCAAATCGGTCAGCTTTTAGAACAACCGAACTATGCATCTAAGCTTGCTTCCACCGCGTTACGTACCGTTCACTCTGTGTATGACTGGGCGAAAATCGAATCTTTGACAACTGACATTTACGAGACTGTTATTTCCAATCTAGCTTCACCAACCAGTATCTCCCCTCAGCAAAAGGAAATAATCAAGTAATTTGGATATCCGTACCAAATGAAAGCGTGACCAGTAAGAATTTTCAGAATTTTTTCAAAGAATCATTGATTCCTTTGTTATAATTAGGTAACCTATTGGCAAGACTTGTGCTCCATCGTTCAGACCTCCTGGCCTGATCTGAATGCGCGATCAAACAAAAGAGTGGGGAAGTGATTGTATTGCCAAGACATCTGGTCATCGGAAATGGAAAATTCCTTATTAACCTCGATCAGCATTCCTACATGCGAGATCTGTACTATCCTTTCGTAGGCCAGCTTAACCATATTGGCGGTTATCAGTGCCGTGTTGGTGTATGGGTAGATGGTGACTTCGCATGGCTGAATGCCCCTGAGTGGCAATTCAAGCTCGCCTATGTGGAAGATTCCCTTGTCACCGAAGTGACAGCTACACATCCCGGCCTCGGTGTTACTCTGCTTATGAATGACGGCGTTCACCAGCGTGAGGATATTTATTTGAAACGGATTCACATTACGAATCACACGAATACAGTTCGTGAAGTACGCATGTTCTTCAATCAAGATTTACTAATCAATGAGACGGAAGTTGGCGATACAGCCGCTTACTACCCTTCAACAAATACCGTCTTTCATTATAAAAAAGATCGTTACTTCATGTTTAACGGCAGCACAGGTACGGAGGGTATTTATCAATATTCTACCGGTGTCAAACGGTTCTATAACGCCGAGGGCACATGGCGCGATGCCGAAGATGGCCATCTCATGGGCAATGCCATCGCACAAGGTTCCGTTGATAGCACTATCTCCTTCCGCCTCTTCGTCCCGCCTAACGGAAACCAAACGCTCTACTACTGGATGGGCGCTGGCAAAACGCTGGAGGAAGTTAAAAAGCTCGATTCCTATGTCAAAGACAGCCACCCAGGCAAGCTGCTTGATCGTGTGACTGTGTATTGGCAGCGTTGGGCGAACAAAATCGAACGCGATTATTACGATCTTACACCTGAAGTTCAACGACTATTTAAACAAAGCCTCCTGCTCGTTCGCACGCAAACCGATGTGAACGGTGCTATTATTGCAGCGAACGATTCCGACATTATGCAAAGCAACCGCGATCATTACAGCTACATGTGGCCCCGTGATGGCGCGTTAATCGCTTACTCCATGTCCATGGCTGGCTACCAAGGAATGATTATTCCTTTCTTTAACTTCTGTGCGAACGTGTTATCACCCGAAGGTTACTTGCATCACAAATACAATCCGGACGGCACCGTAGGCTCCAGTTGGCATCCCTATATTCATTCCGGCCGCGTACAGCTTCCGATTCAGGAAGATGAAACCGCGCTTGTCTTATTTGCCCTCTGGCAGGATTTCCAGAAAAATGGTAGCCTCGAATTTGCGCAATCGCTGTATCGCAATCTCATCCGTAGAGCGGCCAGATTCATGTCCACCTACATCGATCAAGAATTGAATTTACCGAAGCCGAGCTACGATTTATGGGAAGAACGATACGGGATTTATACCTTTACGGCTTCAGCTGTTTATGGCGGGTTGATCGCTGCTTCCAACTTCAGCAATTTGTTTGGCGATGAGGAGCGAAGCAATCGCTATAAGCATACCGCGGAGAAAATAAAATCGGGTATCCTGAAGCATCTCTGGGATGAAGGTGAACAACGATTCGTTCGTGGCTTGTATATGGAAGATGGCGAATGGGTTAAGGATATGACATTGGAAAGCTCCGTGTATGGCATTTTCGAATTTGGCGTGCTGCCTGCTGACGATCCACGTGTGGTAAGTACGATGCAAGCTAACAAAAATGGCCTTATGATCAAAACCGAAGTCGGCGGCTCCGCCCGTTACCATCATGATTATTACTTCCAACGCTCCACCGATATTGAGAAGGTACCGGGTAATCCTTGGATTATCTGTACGCTCTGGATCGCTGAATGGGAAATTGAATATGCCAAAACGATTGCTGATCTTGAAGCGCCTCGCCGGACACTGGAGTGGGTCGTCAAGCATGCGATGGAAAGCGGCGTATTGTCGGAGCAATTGGATCCATTCTCTGGCGAGCCTGTATCCGTAGCTCCACTTACGTGGTCACATGCAACCTATGTGCTTACCGTAGTCAAATACCTTAACAAATATAAATTGCTGAACAAATAATGCACGTCAGCCGTTCTCTATAGAGGGCGGCTTTTTTAATTCGTGTTTGCCTATTCCTTGTGGAAGATCATGTGGTACGATACTTGTAACTATTAACCCAGCTACATTTAAATGTAAACCATGTATCTATTTTCTCTGGAATTATTTATTAAGGAGGCGTGTACCATGGGAAGTTTAATCACTATTTTCATTTTCGCAATAGCCATCTTATTCCTTATTTCGGGCTTGTCTCATGAGTCTCGCAAGAAGAGTCGGCGAAGACACCGAGATGACTATTTCGAAACTAGTAATTTCAGCGGCTTCAGCAGCGATTCCTCTTCTCATAAGGGGCATCATCACGGAAGCCACCATCATGGCGATCATGGCAGTCATGGTCACTCCAACGATGGTGGTGGGGATAGCGGTGGCGGAGATTCAGGCGGTGGAGATGGTGGAGGCGGAGGCGGGGACTAAGCCAACGCTACCCGAAATAGCCAGCCTTTCTCATACGGCGACTCATACAGCAGCATCGTGGCACGTTCAAGCAACATGTTCACAGCAAGCACTTTCCCTGTTACAGGGGAAAATAGATCAACCTCATCGACAGCGGTTTCGAGTGAGCTCATGAATGCTCCTTTGGTTAACTCGGCACCTTTCTCTGGCAGCTCAATGAACAGGATCATACCCCATTTCTCCAAGGCATGTTCGGTAAGCCCAATAACGGCTTCATTCCCCTCTTGTCGTACCCAATAAAGATCTTCGGTCGTTATGACATCCATGTAAGTTCTCCTTCAAGAAGAAAGGCCCCTCTACCCGCATTCGCATGCTAACCTGAGGGGCCTTTCTATGTAGTTAAAGCTTATTTAACAACCAAGTTTTTGTCGCCTGGTTTCCAGTTCATTGGGCACAATCCGCCAGATTGTAGCGCTTGAAGTACACGAAGTGTTTCTTCTACGCTGCGGCCTACGTCGTTGTGGTTAACAACTTCGTATTTCAATTCGCCTTCTGGATCGATGATGAAAAGACCGCGAAGCGCGATACCTTCTTCTTCGATTAGAACGCCGTAGTCACGAGCAACGGATTTCGTAATGTCAGCAGCAAGTGGGAATGCCAATTTGCCAAGACCATTGTCGTTAACCGGCGTGTTGATCCACGCTTTGTGTGTGTGGATGCTGTCGATGGAAACACCAAGGATTTCAGTGTCCAATGCTTTGAATTGATCAGCTGCATAGCTAAGTGCAGTGATTTCTGTTGGACATACGAATGTGAAGTCCAATGGGTAGAAGAAAAGAACTAACCATTTTCCTTTGTAATCGGACAAAGATGCTTTACCAAATGCTGTACCGTCACCTGTAGCTGTCTCCATTGTAAAATCAGGAGCTTGTTTACCAACTAAACGTTCTGCCATGGGTATAATTCCTCCTCAAATCTATCTTAATTCTATATGATCCGTATAAAATGGTATCATCCCCCTACTTGAAAGTCAATAATTAGATCGTATACTAGGTAATAATTATTATAAAATATGAAGGCTTGATGAACTTCGCTGAATTTGCTTCTCTTCCTGCTTTTTGGGACACTTTACAACCGTTATTGACGACTATAATCTCATTTGCCAAGCATCTAAAGATTTTAAATACACAGTCCCATCATTCGCATATATGCGTACATGCTCACTATCGTCACGTATAGGGTACACACGTGCAGACATGGCAATCTCATTCTGAATAAACACCTCTATCGTTGAATGATCAACAAACACTCGTATTAATAGATCATTACCATTGATCTGAGAAAAGTTAGCAGTCAATTCATGCCGGTGTACATCCGGGTCCTTGCTTGATCTTGAACGGTCCAACACGACCATCAACTTCGTGAAGTCGATTTCAAGCAACGTTTCTTCCTCGCCATCCGGTGAACCGAATAAAGACATACCGAAGATGCCGCTGCTTTGCTGTCGATCAATGATAACGGAAAGCTCCAACGCTTTTCCTTGGATCCCTATCGCCATTTCGCCTTCAATCCATCCCGAACCAAGCGACCAATGCTCACTATGCAAAGATTGAAGTTCTGGGATAGGCTCAATTTGAAGACGTTTGGTCTCCTCATTCAAAGACAACAATCGTGGGATATTATGAACTCCCGACCAGCCACTGATCACCTTACTGCTTCCTCTTGCACTGTCCGGCATCCAACTGAACAAGATTCTTCTACCATTTTCGTCTTTACACGTAGTCGCGGCATAGAATCCCTCTCGACCACCATAGTCCAAAATACCCGTGTACTCCTCAATAAACCGGTACTCCTTTGTTAAGACACCCAGTTTATATCGTACCCGATTATCCTCTTCATCCGGAGAATAAGTAAGAACCCATTTACTGCCTAGTTGAAATAGATTGGGACACTCCCAGACTCTCTCCGGTCCATCAGCCATAATGCCTAAGAATTCCCATGACAACAAATCGTTCGAGCGATAAAGAACCGCGCATCCTCTGTTGTTTTGAGTTCCTCCGCAGACCATGAACCATGATCCGTCCATTTCCCAAACGTAAGGATCCCGCCATTCCTCGATAACCATGTCTCCATGAATTTCCGGCTTCAGAATCGGATTAGCCGGGGATTTCTCCCAATGAATGAGATCATCGCTGCCGAAAGCCAACCATTGCTGAGCACCTGTTCTGGCATTCCGCTCTCCCACTCCAATGCTGGTATAAAGGATTGCAGGCTTACCTCCAACCATGACGGTACATCCTGAAAAGCAATGCTCCTCTCCTTGTTCAAGAGAGGGGTATAGCGCAAGCGGCATATGCTCCCAATGCACGAGATCCTTACTCTTCGAATGCCCCCAATGAATAGTCCCCCATTCATCTCCATACGGGTTATGCTGGTAAAACATATGATACTCCCCATTTACGTGAATAGGCCCATTCGGATCGTTGATCCATCCACTCTTCGCCGTGAAATGATACGTTGGTTTATATGCATTCATATTAGGATTTCACTGCTCCTCGAATGACGCCGCTAATAATCCAACGCTGCGCAATTACATATACGACAATCATCGGAAGCAAGGCCATGAGATACGATGCGAAGGCATAGTTATAATTCACACTGAATTTAGACTGGAACACATATTGAACCAGCGGCAAAGTGGCCATCGATGGTTTGCTAAGGATAATAAGCGGCAGCAAAAAGTCGTTCCAGGCCCAAATACAAGTCAAGATGGCTACAGTCGAATTAATCGGACTAAGGAGCGGAAAAATGACTTTCCAGAACGTACTCCAAATACTAGCGCCGTCCATCACAGCGGCTTCTTCTAATTCAATTGGGAGACTCTTTAAATAACCAACATACAAAAACATATTAAATGAGATACCGTAAACGACATACAAAATGATAAGGCCATATGGATTATTCAAGTGTAGCTTTGACATTTCTTTAACAATTGGCAGCATAATAATGGGAAATGGAACAAACAATGCACTAATGAAATAGTAGTAAAGCATTTTGAAAAACCGTTTTTCCATATTACGAGACACTGCATAGGCCACTAATGAATTCGTTAGAAGAGTAAAAACTACTGCACCTACCGTCACAATAGCACTGTTCGTAAAAGCATGTGAGAAGTTGGTCATCTTGTAAGCTTCTGAGAAGTTATTCCAATGCCACTCTGTAGGCCATGCCAATACGGAAGAGGCCATTTGCTGCGGACTTTTTACGGCGATCATTATGGTCATATATAGTGGAAATATGACAATAAGCGAACCCAATGCAATTAAGAAAGTGACAGTCCAATTTGTACGGTTTTCACTCATTGTAAGCTCATCTCCCTTCTTTGCAGAATCTTGAGCTGGATGATCGAAATGACCACAATAACGATAAAATAGAGGACGGCATTAGCCGACTGATAAGAAAAGGAACCGCCTTGAAATCCATCCGTGAAAATCAGGTATGAGATCGACATCGTCGCCTTTGCTGGACCACCTTGGGTGAGCGCAACAATTTGATCGAAAGCCTGCAGAAAACTTTTCATCGCCAACACCATATTGATGGTGAAAAAGGGTGCAATCATCGGAAACGTAATATGCCAGAACTCTTTCCATTTTCCCGCACCGTCTAAACTCGACGCCTCGTATAGATCAGCAGGAATGGTCTGCAGTCCCGCCAAATACAAAATAATGTTAAAAGCAGTCGCTTGCCAAACTGTGACAATGACAATCCCCACCCAAGCCCATTCCTGTCGACCTAAAATATTAAATGCCATGTTGCTCATGCCAATTTTAGTGAACATATCCGGCAATATATTGGAAAAAAAGTAGTTAAAAATAAAACCAACAATTAGAATACTTAGGATATTAGGAAGAAAATAAACCGCTCGAAATGTATTTTTCAGCTTGATGCGAGAATTTAGTCCCATAGCCACCGAAAGGCTGATCATATTCACGATAATCGTTGTTAGAATGGCAAACTTGAAGGTAAACCAGTATGCGTGATAAACGTTGCTATCTTTAAATACATTCACGTAATTTTTAAATCCCACCAAATGATAGGTTTGTGATAAACCGTTCCAGTTAGTGAAACTATAGAATACACCCATAAGTACAGGAAACGTATGAAAGGCAAAGAAAAGAATGACGGCCGGAATGACCATCCAATAAAACGTACTCCTATTTTTTCGCATGTAAAAGCTCCTTTGTAAAGAAAAAGGGATGAAACGAAAAGAGCAATGCCCTCAATTTCATCCCCATCACTTTAACTTATTATCGGTTACTTGCTTTCGTCCACTCGTCATCCATCGTCTTCAATAAAGCCGGAATGTCTTTTTTCACGATGACTTCTTGAAGCAATTGATCAAGTTTCATGCTGCTTGGCACATAGTGGTCGATGAAGTCAGCAGTCAGGCCCTTTTCGAATATAGGCTTAAGGTCGCTTACAGATGGATCATCCTGCACAACCCCTTTGATTGCGGAGAACGTATTGACACCCTTGACATAATCCTTCGCATTTTCAGGATCAAGTAGGAAGTTAATAAATTTCTTGGATTCATTCGGATACTTCGTTTTCGCCGACATCGCTAGAAGTTGATCTACGCCAGAAATGAGCTTGTTTTTGTTCGGATCGTTGGTGACTGGGTAAGGGAATACCCCAACTTCGACGTTTGGATTTGCTTTCTTGATATCCGCGATTGCCCAAACGCCTTGTGCATACATGAAGGATTCACCGTTCGCAAAAGCAACATTGCCATCGTTGTAAGCTTTACCAAAGGTGTCTTTTTGGCCAAATGTTATAAATTGAAGGTACTTTTCTGTAGCCTCTTTATAATTGCTTGTGTAATTCGCTTGCTTTGCTTCATGTTTCGCGTAGAAATCGTCACCTTGTGTACTTGCAGCAAATGCATTATAGGACGGCAGCGTTGTCCAGGAATCTTTGAAAGTGAAATAGAAAGGAAGTTTACCGGCATCTTGAATTTTTTTGGAGAGAGCTACGAATTCGTCCCATGTTGTTGGAACTGTTAAGTTCATCTCTTTAAACAATTTCTTGTTATAAATGATGCCGTTTGCATTAACGCCGTAAGGAATAGCATACGTCTTATCGGTTTTGGAAATGTCATGCAGGGTCTTGATATAAGCATCAGGAATGTTTTTCAGTTCAGGAGCGTTAGTGAAATCAGCTAGGACGCCAGCTTGCACTAAAGTCGCATAAACATTGTCTCCTCCGTTTGCAATGATATCCGGCACTTCACCAGCAGCAACTTTCGTTTTGAGAGCAGTGGATGCGTCAGGCGGGTTATCTTGGACGATATGGATATTCGGATTTTGCTGTTCAAATTTTGTAATCAATTTATCAAACGTGTCACGCGCTTCAGGTTTATATTGAAGGAATTGCAGTTCTACTTTCTTACCACTTCCCGTGGCAGCCGGGCTGGACTGCGCTGCATTCGGTGAAGTACTAGTTTGGGTATCACTTTTCGCCCCGCAAGCACTCAAGAGAGAAATAGCGGTCAACGAAACAGTAACAACTTTAAGAATATTTTTCATTCAATAAATCCCCCAACTCACAAATTTTGTTTGAAATGTCTCTCTCTTTTGGATACAATTAAAATGAATTGTTTTTCTTTTTGCCCATAGCCTTATGGCTTGGGTTCTTTTTTTGTTTTTTTCCGACGTTGTTCTGCGTGCGACAATTGACAGGGTCCCTTTTTCATAATCACCTCCTTAATAAAATATAAATGCTCGTTCAACAAGGCTAAGATTATTTCTTTCCTCCACAACTCTCCCTAACTACCAAGCTCGTTCCAATCGTGACATGCAGGACAGGCTCTCGCCCTTCAAATCGTTCTACAAGAAGCTGTACAGCCGATCTGCCAATTTGTTCTGGGAATACTTTCACACTAGTAAGAGGTGGATTCACGTAAGCGGAAACATCAATATCATCAAATCCAATGATCGCCATTTCACTTGGCACTTCCACCCCGTTTTCATGTAATGCTCGAAGGGCACCGATCGCCATCGGATCGTTACTGATAAAACAGGCGGTTGGACGATCTGATTTGCCCAGCATTTCCTTCATTAATTCGTATCCGCTTGCCGTATTCCATTCACCGGTATACATGTACTCCGGGTTATACCATCCTTTATCTTTCATGACGCGTTCAAAATGAAGTTGTCGTATATCAACATTGGTTGGTCCTTTTTTGTTCGGTCCAAGTTTATATACATATTCGAACCCGCCGATCATTCCGATCTTCTGATGACCCAAGTGAAACAAATGTCCGAGCACATCTTCCACTGCTTGTTGAAAGTCAAGTTTGACGGAGTCATAGCTCGAAGTATTTAGTAAATGATTAACTAAAACAACTGCAGCTCGATTCGGATATATTTTTTCAATATCCTCCATGTCCACAGAACCCACAACGATAAGTCCATCCATCTGATGAAACGCTGAAGGATCTACATTGTTTCCTCTAACTACCTTGCCGATGGCGATGCCCAATTCTTCACACCGCTTCTCAACACTGAGTCGCACGGATGAGAAATACGGGTCCTCCTTCTCATCATCAGATGAGATCCAAAGAAGTAAGCCGATCTGTTTGTTCGATAGTTCGTTTTCTTTTTTCAACCGCTTAACTCGGCTAGGCTTATATCCGATTTCTTCTGCAACTTGAAAGATACGATCCCGCGTTTCATCACTCACAGAAAGACTGAGGTCATTATTTAATACACGCGAAACGGTTGCGGAAGATACTTTGGCTTGTTCAGCTATATCTTTAATTGTCGCCATTCATATCACGCCTTATTTAGTTAATTTATTTACTAATTAAAATAAATTATATCAGTTTCTAAATTTTTCTGCAACCCCTTTCATTTTTTTATCAAGTAAAAATATTCACCTCAAAGATGTTTTAACAACTAAAATATGTCCACTCCCGCTTTCATGTTTCAAATAAAAAAGCCTGTCCTCCGAAGCATCTAATGCCTCGTCGGACAAGCTAATTTGCTTATTTGCGCATTGCGTCTACAATCAATTGACCCATTGCAAGCGTACCAATCGCTGTGCTCTTATCCACTGCGATGTCGCCTGTACGATGACCTGCGTCCAATACTTCTTTCACAGCACGCTCGATGGAATCTGCTGCTTCGTGGTAGCCGAAAGTCAAACGGAACATCAAGGCAACGGAAAGAATTGTTGCGATTGGGTTGGAAATACCTTGACCTGCGATATCAGGTGCAGAGCCGTGTACCGGCTCGTACAAGCCGAAGCTGCCTTCGCCTAGGGAAGCGGATGCTAGCATGCCGATGGAGCCAGTTAGCATCGCTGCTTCGTCGCTCAAGATGTCGCCGAACATGTTCTCTGTTACGATAACATCGAAGCTGGACGGACGGCGAAGCAATTGCATCGCACAATTATCAACCAATACGTGCTCAAGCTCAACATCTGGGTAGTCAACCGCGATACGGTTAACCGTTTCGCGCCATAGGCGGGAAGTTTCAAGTACGTTTGCTTTGTCAACGGAAGCAAGCTTCTTACGACGCGTGCGTGCAATGTCAAACGCTTGACGCGCGATACGCTCGATTTCAGTTACATTGTATGCACAAGTATCAACCGCTTCTTGACCGTTAGCTGTTTCACGACGGAATTTCTCACCGAAGTAAATACCGCCTGTCAACTCACGAACAACGATCAAATCTGTACCTTCTAGAACTTCCGGTTTCAATGTGGAAGCTTCTTTCAAGCAATCAAAAATGAATGCAGGACGAATGTTGGAGAACAAGCCAAGCGCTTTACGAATACCTAGAAGACCTGTTTCAGGGCGAAGCTCTTTGGAATTGTTGTCCCATTTCGGACCACCAACAGCTCCTAGAAGTACAGCATCTGCGGATTGACAAACTTTCAATGTTTCTTCCGGAAGAGGTGTACCTTTCTCATCGATTGCGATTCCGCCAAATAGAGCGTGTTCTGTTTCAAATTGATATCCGAACAATTCTTCGGTACGTTTCAATACTTTTTCTGCTTCAGCAACGACTTCTGGACCAATACCGTCCCCAGCAATTACCGCAATTTTTTTTACATCAGCCATGACAATCATTCACTCCTTATTTTAGCAAACCTTGTTCGTTAGCATTCTTATCGTTCAATCCTGTTATCATTGTATCATAAGCAGACTCTCTTCTTTAGATATAAAAGCTATCGCATTTATAGGTATCACCTATTAACACTTCTCTATTACTATTCTAAAACCCCAATACTTTTGATGATCACTTCAGGTGAAACATTTATGGTTGCTTCAGATAAGGCTTTTCCCCAATTATCCTCTATCTTCTTCCAACTTTTATACTGATGTGCACGTACATGGATGCCAAACTGAAAGGGATCTATTTGATATTTTTGAGCTTTCTTGATTAGAGCCTGGCATTCTTCTTTCAATTCTTTTTCAATGGCTTGTTCTAGCTGTTCTTTTTTCTCCTCTACGTCTAAGGCAAACAATCGCTCCGTCAAATCGATCTGAGCCTTCATCTCGATATCGATTGTCAAATGATCATCTTCGAATTTCGTCTTAATCTTAGGCTTTCCTTTTTTGATATTGAAACTCACAAAGGACATTTCTTTGCTCGTATGGAACATTTCAGGAGGAAGGTGAAACGTTAACGGAATGCTATTTTTCGTATTGCCCTGCAATAAGATAAGCAGAGAACTCTCTTGAGGATTCAAAGAAGTCGCGTAGGTGCCATCCTTATGTAAAAGAACAGAACCTGAAATGACGAGTTCATTTTTTACTGGTTTCATTTCAGTTAAAGCAGGTGTCATTCCTTTATCCTTTATTTGTTGATGAAATTGCTGCAGTGAAGTTTGTACGGTAACCCTGCTCTTATAAGTACTTTCTACAAGATCTTTGATCACGCTGGCGATTCGGCCTTTATCACTCATGTTCGTATACATCACATCTTTAACGGTCCCATCAATCACAATCACATTCGCATTAATCTCATTTCGAGAATCCCGGAAGAGAACATCTAAATAGGGAAATGGGTTTCTTTGCTGCAGTAGTTTTTTTCCTATGAGAAGATTTTGCGATTTTCCATAAGCAAGGCTACCGCTCGTCTTACTATTAATTTCCCCTTTTGATTTGCGCAACGTATTAGCCCTTGCGAACGTGATTTTATATCGATCCTTGGCTTCTTTAGTGAAAACAGGACTTGATGTGTATACGACTAACTTATTATTCTCATCAAAATCAATAGCCTCCGTAAGAATAAACTGTTGATTCTCTATATATACGGCTTTACCGCATCCAGCTACGAACATTAAAACAGCCAATGTCAAAGAAATAGGTTTGAATTTTTTCATGATTTCGGTTCCTTTCTTACGAAATGAAAAATCCACCCGTAAATCCAAAGAAAAATAGGGAATACGAAGGCGCTATATATACCTGTTATCCCCCACAAATTGGCCATTTGAGTTATTTGGGAAGAAGTTGGGATATAAAAGAATGGCAATAAGATCCAAAGGAATAAGAGTATTCGTAGAGCGTTTCGATGATCCTGCTTGCCTACTAATTGACTTATTCCTAGTACAGCCGCGTAGAGATAAGGAATAATCGTCATAAATATCATAAATAAATAAAAGGACAGGCAAATGATCTCCAGCCGTTCCATAAAAGGCAATTGGATAACCTTTAATAAATTAAGCACGGGATATACGTAATCTGTGACCTCAGTTGGAGAGAATCTAATAAAACAGGCTATTGTAACCGTTACATAGACAATCATCGATAATGAATTTGCAATCACAATTCCCTTGGATGCTGATTTCTTGTCCTTAAGAAAAGGATAAAGGATAAAAGCCAGTTCAAATCCAAGAAAAGAATAAATGGTTGATTTTACGGTAGACAGAATGGGAAACACGCCAACTTTCCCTATTGGAAAAAGGTACATCCATTGGATATCCTTTAGTGCAAATAACAATAAGATAGGTATCCACAAAGTGACAATCAAAACAAGCTCAGCGAAGAGTCCGATCATTCTTATTCCTTGCTTGGTAATCATATAGATGGGAATGACAAACAGGATCATTAAGATGTAGTTCCGTATATCCTGAACGATCCATATTTTCATGATATGAATCGTTGCAAACATAGCTATACTTGCTGAATATGCCGCAAACAGAACCCATACTGCTGCTAAACCTTTACCCACCCACTTACCAAAGTATTTAGATAATAGTTCGAATAAAGTATTCTCAGGATTTTTCTCCATAATTCGTATGATGACTAAGCTTAGCAGTGTAGACACCATCCACCCCAATATAATCGATATCCATCCGTCGGTACCTGCAGTTTTAGCTAAATCGCGGGGTAGGGATAGGACCCCGATCCCAACTTGGGTTTCAAATATGATAAGGATATATTGAAGCAAGGAGATTTGATTAAACGAATATTTGCTCATGGTTAATCTTCCCCTTTCTATTGGCTTAGCTTTATTCGGAAACACCGATACTTTTGATAGAAACTTTAGGAGAAACATTTACAGTTGCTTCAGATTGTGTTTTTACCCAGTTATCCTCTATCTTCTTCCAGTTTTTATAATCGTGTGCTCTCACATAAATCCCAAAACCAAAGGGGCCGACTCCATGCTTTTGAGCCTTCTTGATGACATCCTGGCATTCTTTTTTTAATTCTTCTTCAATTGCTTGTTCCAATTGTTTTCTCTGTTTCTCCATGTCTAAAGTAAACAAGCGTTCCGTTAAATCGATCTGAACCTTCATCTGGATATCGATTGTAAGATGACTTTCTCCGAATTTTGACTTGAAGTTAACTTTTACCTTGTTAATACTAAAACTCACATAAGACATTTCTTCATCCGTATGAAATATGTCAGGAGGAAGGTGAAACGTTAACGGTATGGGATTATTCGTATTGCGCTGCAACAATAACAGTAGAGCACTTTCTTGATTATTCAAAGAAGTAGCGTAGGTACCATCTTTATGTAGAAGAGTGGTACCTGAAATAACAAGTTCACCCTTCTCTACTCTCATTTCAGTTATGCTTGGCGTTATTGCATTATCCATCATTTGTTGATGGAATTTCTGCAATGTAGTTAGTACTGAAATTCTGTCTTTATATGTGCTTTCTACCATTTGTTTGATCACGCTTCCCAATTGGCCTTTATCACTCATATTTGCATACATCACCTCTTTCACAGACCCATCAACCACAATCATATTTGCATTTGTTTCATTTTTAGGATCGCGAAAGAAGACATCTAAGTAGGGTAATACATCGGTTTGCTGCAGCAATTTTTTTCCTATAAGAATAGTTTGCAATTTTCCAGGGCCAAAACTGCCGTTTATTTTCGCCTCGAGCTGTTTCTTACCAATACGAAGCGTATCCGCAGTTGTGGTTGTGATTTTATATTTATCCTTGGCTTCTCTACTGAAGACAGGACTAGCTGTGTAGATGACCAACTTCTTATCTTCATCAACATCTATTCCGTCAGCAAACATAAATCGTTGATTCTCTATATAGGCTTCCTTGCCACACCCCGTTAAACATGATAAAGCTGCCCAAGTCAAAAGAATGCCCCTCCATTTTATCATTGCTTTTGTTCCTTTCTAGCGGGATGGAAAAGCCATCCGTAGATCCAAAGGAGAATGGGAAGCACATACGCGAAATAAGTACCTGCCATCCCCCACGATCTGCCCATTTGATTTATTTGGGAAGAAGAAGGGAGGAAAAAGAATGAAGAGAGGAGCCATAAGCACATGCATATTCGTAATATATTTCGATGATCCTGCTTGCCAAATAATTGACTTGCGCCCAGCACAGCTGTATACAGGTAGGGAATGATCGTCATAAACAACGTAAACAAATATACGGAAAGAAAAATGATTTCCAACCGTTCTAAAAACGGTAATTGGATCAGCTTCAGTAAGTTAAGCGTGGGATAAGTGTAATCTTTGATCTCATCTGGAGAAAATCTAACAAAACTGATTACGGTCACCATGACGAATACAATCATAGATAAAGAGTTTGCAATCATAATTCCTTTCGACGCGGATTTCTTGTCCTTTAGAAACGGATATAGAATGAAAGCCATTTCAAACCCAAGGAAAGAAAGGATTGTTGATTTTACGGTAGATAGAATGGGAAACAAGCCTTCTTTAGCGATTGGAAGAAGGAATAACCAATGGGTATCTTTTAATGCATACAACAGCAAGAAAGGCATCCACCAAGAGATAACAAAAACGAGTTCAGCAAAGAGACCGATCACCCTTATCCCATGCTTCGTGATGATATAGACAGGGATGATAAACAGGATCATCAAGATAAACTCCCGTATATCAGGTACGATCCATAGCTTTACGATATAGACCGATGAAAACATGACCACGCTTGCTGCATATGCCGCATACAGAATCCAAAGAACAGATAAACTTTTACCCAACCACTTACCAAAGTATTGAGATAAAAGTTCGAACACCGTAGATCCAGGGTTCTTATTCATAATTTGAATGACGACTAAACTTAATAGCATGGACAAAATCCAACCCAATAAAATGGATATCCATCCATCCGTACCCGCAGTTTTAGCTATATCGCGGGGAAGGGATAAGACACCGATCCCGACTTGCGTTTCAAATAGAATCAAAATGTATTGGTTCAAAGAAATTTGATTAAACGCATATTTATTCATGCTTGATCTTCACCTTCTCTGTTTGTACCCTGTCTTATAAGTTGAGTTGGATCGGCAGAGACTGGGCGTTTTTTCATTTTCCACATTGGGAGTCGAATCCATACGTCTTTCCAATCAGACAGTCGGATCGGAGCAACCGGACTTCCATAGGAGATGCCAAACGATTCCATTGAAATTAGGTGCGCCCCGATAATCATCAGTCCAATCACAATGCCCACCATACCGAACACAGCAGCCAGAAGCATCATTGGAAAGCGAAGCAACCGCAGTGAGGAGGACATATCATAATCAGGGATAATAAAAGAGGAAATGGCCGTGATGGCAACGATAATAACCATTATATTGCTCACAATTCCTGCTTGCACAGCCGCCTGGCCGATGACAATACCTCCGACGACGCCTATCGTTTGTCCGATGGGTCCCGGTAGACGCAATCCTGCTTCCCTTAACATCTCTAGGGCTAGCTCCATAAGAAACGCCTCAACAATCGGAGGAAAAGGTACCTTTGCTCTGGATTCCCCAATCGATACCAACAGAGCCAGAGGAAGTACTTCATAATGAAACGAAACAATGGCTATATAGATAGCCGATAAAGAGATCGTCGTAATTAAGGCTAGAAAGCGCAATAAACGTAGGAAAGTGGCAATGAGCCAGCGATTGCTGTAATCATCAACACTTTGAAAGAACGCCGAGAAGGTAACAGGAGCCACGATTACACTGGGGGAGTGGTCGACAACGAGTACTATTCTCCCTTGCAAAATATGAGCTGCAGCCGAATCCGGACGTTCCGTCATAATTAACTGTGGAAATAGGCTTATCGGATGATCTTCAATAAACTCCGCTAATTCTCCCGTATTCAAAATGGCATCCACATTAATTTGCGACAATCGATCCTCCATTTCTTTCACAATATTAGGTTGTATTACATCTTCGAGATACATGATAGACACTCGCGTATTTCCCCGAGAACCGACGTAATATTCTTTTATTTTTAGTTCGCGATTTGGAAGATAGCGTCTGATTAAGGCAATATTCTGCCCCGATGTCTCGACAAACCCTTGATGTGACCCCTTTAGCGTCGATTCGATTTGCGGCTCTTTAATCGCTCTTTGAGGCCAGCCTTGAGTATCTAAAATAAGTGAACGCTTCTGTCCCTCAATAATTAGGCTGCTTTTACCTTGAAAAATCGCGTTTTCAATATCTGTCCATAAGGTGATAATTTCTGTTTTTGAAATCGTAATGGAAGAGTTCCAAATATCATTAATCGACTCGAGTTCATACATAAGAGGGTATAAGATGTTATTATTGATCGCTGATTTATCAATGAGCCCTTCCAAATAAACAAGAATGGCATTGTCCCCTGTTCTTAATTGAAACTGACGTGTAACAAGATCTGGAGCAAAAGTAAAAAATGTTTGCAAGGTATCGAGGTCATGTTCAAGGACTCCTGAAACCGATTGATGTAGAGGAACGGAGGATTGCTTACTTGGATCTGATTTTATTCCTTTTAACCATCTCCGAATCGATACCATCCTTGCACCACCATTCCTATATGACATGTACAGAATATTTTCCCACTTTTAGGTAAAATTATTCGCCAACCAACTTTATTTCAAACAAATGCAAAGAACTCATCGTATTTTCAAGAATAATTCAACCCAAGGTATAAAAAGCACCCAAAGCTAATAAGCTTAGGGCGCTTTAAATCTATTTTTAGGTGTTTTGCAATTCGATTTCCATCTCCTTCGCAAGCTTCCTCATACACAAATGCCCCTCTTACCTTGCGGCAAGGAAGGGCTTGAGCTTAGCTTGGTTTTACAATCATGAAGACGAATAAAACGAGACCGACAGCCGAAGCCGCATAGAAATAATTACGCGCCTTCACCCATTGCAGCAGCTGCTCTCCAGGAAGTGCAGTCACCTTTTCATTGCTAGGGTCCAGCACCCAGCCTCCCAGCTTCTTCTGATAAGGCGTCGCAAAACCAATCGCAATAATTTGAATGATGATATAGGCCACAAGTGAACCGAACAACCAGATCTGCATGAACGATCCGTAATCGCCTAACCAAATCAATAACAACCCAGTAAGTACGGCAAGGGAGCCGCCGATTTTGGGGAATATCTCCAACCGACTTCCCACGCGTAAGGACATCCGCAGCTCTTCTAACGTTTGATTTTTTCTAAGCAGCACATGAGCAAAAAACGTTGGGCCAACCCCGATGATGGCAGATAAAACATGAATGAAATAATTCCAAGTCAACGCTATCGCGTAAGCATATCCGAGCCTATCGTCAGGGCGCTAAGACTTAAGCTCGGTTTCCGAGCCTACGCACAAAAAAACACCCAAAGCCAATGGCATTGAGTGCTGGTTGTCGATCTTATGCGTTTTGCAAATACGATTCCATAGCCTTCGCTAGCTTCTTCATACCCAGAATCGTGGTTTCCCGATCGGTATGCGTGTAGTTCAGGCGCATCGTGTTGTACTGTGGATTTTCTGCGTAAAAGGTAGCACCGGGAACAAAGGCAACGCCTTCTTTGACCGCGATTTTCAACAAATCCGCGGCGTTAATTTGCTCAGGAAGCTCAACCCAAATGAACATACCGCCCTTTGGCTCTTCCCATTTCAGACCTGGCCAGTTCAGCTCAGCGAGCAGACCTGACATAAACTTCATCCGATCCAGGTACTGTTCACGAATGAGTGAAATGTGAGCGTCCAGATCGAAATGCTCAAGCAGATGATACAGCGTTTGCTGATCGATCGTACTGGAATGCAGATCCGCGGATTGTTTAAAGCGTGCAACCTGACGAATGATGGACTCGTCGCCCATCACCCAACCTGTACGGAAAGCAGGGGCAACGGTTTTGGAGAAGGTGCTCGTGTAAACGACATTTCCGCCCTCCGCTTTACCACCTAGCGAGTAGATCGTCGGGTAGCTTTCGTTCTCGTCAAACTGGATTTCCCCATACGGGTCATCTTCCAGAATAAGAACATCAGCGCCGCGGCAAATATCCAGCAAACCTTGACGGCGTTCCAAGCTCCATGCACGACCCGCAGGGTTGGAGAAGGTTGGAATGACATATACCATTTTCGGGTTATACTGAGCAATTTTAGCTGATAAATCCTCAAGAATCATGCCGTCGCTGTCGCTATTAACGGAATAGATTTTCGCGCCTTTGGCTTGGAACACTTGGATCGCGGCCAAATACGTTGGACTTTCGACGAGAATGACATCGCCTTCATCAATATACACGCGTGTCAACAGATCGATCGCTTGCTGCGAACCTGTCGTGAGCAGCATCTCATCTGGTGTAACCAGCATGTTTTTCGCAGCCATCCGCTTACATAGGGATTCGCGCAAAGGCTTATAGCCTTCTGTCAAACCATATTGCAGCGCGGACTTTCCGCCGCCAACAACTCTTGTGAACGCTTCACTGACAGCGTCTAATGGGAAAAACTCTTCAGCAGGCAATCCGCCAGCAAAGGAAATAATCGAGCTCCCTTGTGTCAACTTAAGAATTTCTCTTACAGCTGACGATGAGAAGCCTTCCAACGATTTAGAAAATCGATATTTCATACAGGGACGCATCCTTTCGCATTTGTAGAAAGCACCTCTCCTCTAATCGTGGAGGTGAGGTGCTAATCCGGGTTGCCATGTCGCTAAGAGATTATATTAACGTAACGTTGCTTCTGTTACTTGTAGGGTTTTTGCGTTTCTCAATCAGTCTGTTCACAGCGTCCAGATAAGCCTTCGCGCTAGCTTCCAGAATATCAGTCGAAATACCGCGTCCTTGCACAGAAATGGTGTCCTGCTTCAGCACCACGTGAACTTCACCAAGCGCATCTTTCCCGTGCGAAACGGATTTGATGGAATAGTCGTCAAGCTCCACGTTTTCCTTCGTTGCTTTATCAATCGCGTTGTAAATGGCGTCAACCGAACCGTTACCTACCGCGCTTTCAGCCACTTCGCTGCCATCCTGGAAGCGAACGTGAACCGTTGCAGTTGGTGTCATTTGGTTGCCGTATGCAACTTGAAGCGTACCAAGTGCAAAAATTTCCGGCGTCTCGATCAATTTCTCTTCGATCAAGGCACGAATATCTTCGTCCTCTACCTGCTTCTTACGATCTGCCAAATCCTTAAATTTGGCAAAAGCCACGTTTACTTGCTCGTCGCCGAGCTCGTAGCCGAGATCAATTAACTTCTCACGGAATGCATGACGTCCGGAGTGTTTGCCCATAACGAGCTTACTTTCCTTAACGCCGATTGTTTCTGGAGACATAATCTCGTACGTCGTTTTCTCTTTGAGCATACCATCCTGATGGATGCCAGACTCATGCGCGAAGGCGTTAGCGCCAACAATCGCCTTGTTGCCTGGAACCACCATGCCCGTCAGCTTGCTGACTAGACGGCTGGTGCGGTAGATCTCGTTCAGCACAAGCGAAGTTTTCGCTTGGTAGAAGTCTTGGCGTGTTTCCAGCGCCATGACGACTTCCTCGATCGAGGTGTTCCCTGCTCGCTCGCCAATCCCGTTGATGGTGCCTTCGATTTGATCAGCACCATTCAGAACCGCAGCGAGCGCGTTCGCAGTAGCCATGCCTAAGTCGTCATGGCAGTGCGCGCTCAGTTGGATTTTCTCAATGCCTGGCACGGTTTCCTTCAGCATTTTGAAAATGTTACCGTAGTCATATGGTGTCATATAGCCAACGGTATCCGGAATATTCACGACAGAAGCACCGGCGCGAATCGCCATATTTGTCACTTCAGCGATGAAGTCCAGCTCCGTACGTCCAGCATCTTCAAGAGAGAACTCGATTTTGCTGAAATATTTCTTCGCATATTTAATCGCCGCTTCAGCCGTTTCCAGCACCTGATGCTTCTCCATCCGCAGCTTATGCTGACGGTGAATCGGAGACGTTGCAAGGAAAAGATGGATACAAGGATCCTGTGCACCCTGAAGGGCTTCACGCACAGCCTCGATATCATTCTCTCTTGAACGGGACAAGCCGATGACAGAAGCATTCTTAACCGCTCTAGCTACTGCGTTTACACCCGCCAAGTCCCCTGGTGATGCCGCAGGAAAGCCAGCCTCCATCCGATCCACACCCAGCTTCTCAAGCTGTAAAGCGATCTCGACCTTCTCCTGTGTATTCAGGTTCACACCTGGCGATTGCTCACCGTCACGAAGTGTTGTATCAAAAATATAAATTTTACGCACCATGTCACCTCCTAAAAGTTTTCGATAGAAAACTTGCTTCGTAAGCATTTGCTAAGATCTTGTTTCCAAGTCGTTATAGTATTCACAGGGAGCAATTGGGAAATTCTCCTCAATCACTCCCTGTGGAATGTACAGCTATTAGATTTAATAATACCGAAAGATTACTTTTTGATCCAGTGCATCATTTCGCGCAATTGGGAACCAACAACCTCGATAGGGTGTTGAGCTTCGTTACGACGCGTTGCGTTCATGAATGCAAAGTTGGATTGGTTTTCCAAGATGAAGTCGCGAGCGAATTTACCTTGTTGGATATCGGAAAGAACTTCTTTCATCGCTTTTTTCGTTTCAGCTGTGATAATACGAGGTCCAGTTACATAGTCACCGTACTCAGCTGTGTTGGAGATGGAGCTGCGCATGGAAGCAAGTCCGCCTTCATACATCATATCAACGATCAATTTCAATTCGTGCAAACACTCGAAGTAAGCCATTTCAGGTGCATATCCCGCTTCAACCAATGTTTCGAAACCAGCTTTAACCAGTTCAGAAGCACCGCCACAAAGAACTGCTTGCTCACCGAACAAATCCGTTTCTGTTTCTTCACGGAAAGAAGTTTCGATAACGCCTGCACGTGTACAGCCGATACCTTTTGCATAAGCAAGACCGATTGCTTTTGCATTGCCAGTCGCATCTTTCTCGATTGCGATCAAGCCAGGTACACCAAAGCCTTCAACGTACGTACGACGTACCATGTGACCAGGGGATTTAGGAGCAACCAGGAATACATCTGTACCTTCAGGAGCAACGATTTGTCCGAAATGGATGTTAAATCCGTGGGAGAACATGATAGCTGCGCCTTTTTTCATGTTCGGTTGAATGGACTCACGGTATACGCGAGCTTGCGTTTCATCCGGCATCAAAATTTGGATAACATCAGCGCGACGTGCTGCTTCTTCTACAGATACAACTTCGAAACCATCGTTTTTAGCTGCGTTCCATGAACGTCCTTCACGAAGTCCGATAATAACGTTCAACCCACTGTCACGCAAGTTTTGTGCTTGTGCATGCCCTTGGGAACCATAACCAACAACTGCAATCGTTTTACCTTTAAGTACCGCTAAATCTGCATCTTTTTCATAGTAAGTAGTAACTGCCATTTGAATAAATCCTCCTTTGATATAATGAATCCGTTTTGTCTACCCCTTGAGTGGGTGTTTCAACGATTTACCGTGGTAATCCGCTGAAACCCCCACTCAAAGAGAGCTTACTTCTCGTTGAAAATGAGTATATCTTTTATTTAACCGAACCGCGAATCATCGCGGTAACGCCCGTACGGGAAAGCTCACGAATGCCATAAGGACGAAGCAATTCGACCATAGCATCTATTTTATCTGAATCTCCAACAACTTGCACGATCAATGAAGCAGGTCCGATATCAACAACTGCTGCGCGGAACGTTTCAACGATACCTAGAATTTCAGGACGCATAATCGGCTCAGCGTTTACTTTAATCAGTGCGAGTTCTCTGGCTACCATCGGATTGGAGCTCAGATCAACAACCTTGATAACGTCGATCAACTTGTACAATTGCTTGGAGATTTGCTCCAGTGTATTGTCATCACCCGTGGTTACGATAACCATCCTGGAAAGTCCGTTTTCCTCGGACTCTCCCACAGTGATGCTTTCAATGTTAAAGCCTCTGCGTCCGAACAAACCAGATACACGTTGCAGGACACCAGGCTGATTGTTTACGAGTACGGAAACTGTATGTTTAGTTGTCATTCCGAATCCCCCATTAACATGTCACTAATTGTATCGCCCGCTTTAACCATTGGGAACACGTTCTCGCCCTTCGGTACGACGAAATCAATAACGACAGGCCCCGGTGTATCGAGGGCTTCCTGCCATGCTTTTCTCGCTTCTTCCTTCGTCGTTGCGCGCAAGCCTTTCACACCGTAAGCTTCTGCAAGCTTAACGAAGTCAGGGCTTCCTGCCAAATCAATGTGACTATAGCGATTCTCATAAATAATTTCTTGCCACTGACGAACCATCCCAAGCACTTGGTTGTTAATAATAACAACTTTAACAGGAATGTTGTTGATCGCACAGATCGCAAGCTCTTGCGCACACATCTGAACGCCGCCGTCTCCATTGATGGAAACAACCAGTTTATCCGGGTTCCCCATTTGAGCGCCGATCGCGGATGGGAAGCCGAAGCCCATAGTGCCAAGTCCACCGGACGTTACCAAGGAGCGCGGATTTTTGAAGCGGTAGAACTGCGCAGCCCACATTTGATGTTGCCCAACGTCTGTTGTAATGATCGCTTCACCTTTGGTCGTTTCGCTAATCATTTCAATAACGTATTGTGGCTTCAGCTCAGTCTCTGTTTCGCCGTATTTCAACGGGAACTTCTCTTTGCTTTCTTGCAGTTCAGCGATCCAAGCTTCGTTATTCGCCGGTTTCGCTTTCGTATTGGCATACTCGAGAACGGCTTTCACATCGCCTACGCAAGGGATATCCGTCTTCACGTTCTTCCCGATTTCCGCTGGATCCACATCGATATGAGCGATCACTTTCACCCTTGGAGCAAAACCATTCAAATTCATCGTTACCCGATCATCAAACCGGGAACCGATGGAGATAAGCAGATCTGCATTCTGGATCGCTGTGTTAGCTGTAAACGTTCCGTGCATTCCCGGCATTCCGAGCCATAGCTCGTGTGCACTTGGGAAGCCGCTTAAGCCAAGCAAGGTTGTTGCGACAGGAATCCGTGTTTTATTAACAAATTCGATCAATTCATTCGAAGCATCCGCATACACTACGCCGCCCCCTGCGATGATAACCGGACGTTCTGCCTCTTCAATGGCTTTGATCAGTTTATCCACTTGCAGCTTGTTAGGCTGAACCGTAGGGTTGTAACCACGAATGCTTACATCCTTTGCCGGCTTAAATATCGTTTTATGAGCGGAGACATCCTTTGGTATGTCAATGAGAACCGGCCCCTTACGACCTGAGTTCGCAATATGGAAGGCTTCATGAATGATACGCGGCAGGTCATTTACGTCTCTTACCAAATAGCTGTGTTTTGTAATCGGCATTGTAATGCCGGTAATGTCAGCTTCTTGGAAAGCATCTGTACCGATGAAGTTCGTCGCTACGTTACCTGTAATAACAACCAGAGGAACAGAATCCATATATGCTGTAGCAATACCTGTGACGAGGTTCGTAGCCCCCGGTCCGGAAGTTGCGATACATACACCAACTTTACCAGTCGAACGAGCGTAGCCGTCGGCCGCGTGAATTGCGCCTTGTTCATGTCTAGTCAATAAGTGATTGAAATCATCAAAACCATGCATCGCATCATAGATGTACAATACAGCGCCGCCTGGATATCCAAAGACGCAATCCACACCCTCCAGCAATAAGCTTCTTAGCAAAATTTCGGAGCCTGTAATCAGGTCTGGCTGCGTCAGCTTCTCAATTAGTTCTTCTTTAGAGCGTTTTGGTTCAGTTTGAACATTCATTGTGATCCTCCTCTCAAAAAGTCAATACGTGTCATTGTCAAGCTTCCATGAAAATAAGAAAAACCCCTATCATCCCGCACACGCACAAAGCGTGTTCAACGGGACGAAAGGGGTTTAAGCTTCCGTGGTACCACCCAAATTTGCTATATGCCTCACAGCACATAACCTTAGCAGGTATGTTCATGAACGAACATTACCCTCAGCACGATAACGTGTGCTCTTCCGATTTTCCCTAATACGTACAGGCAACCTGCATGTTTCAGGAAAACAGCTCCGAGGTGACTTCGTACGTAAGGGATTAAGGCGATGGTTTCAGCAAGTCCAACGCTCTCTGCGCATAAGTGCCCTTATTACTTCTTCCTCTTCATAGCGATTCATTCGTATGCTTCACCATATCAAATATGATTAAAGATTATTATATGCATCCGAAGGGCAATAGTCAATAGGTAGATCGAATAAAACAATGGGAGTTGAGAGAAGATAATACCAATTCTATGGAAAGTTCTGAGGAGGCCTACAATGAAACCGTCTCTGCAAGTCCCTTTCCCCATGTCCACATCTCTACAAGACAACGTAAAATGGCTTCAACATCAATTAGGGCAAAGTTCAGATGTGTACTATCGACAATTAGAAATTGGCGTTTATCCCGAAACGAACAGCGTTGCTTTATTTTACATCGATGGGCTTGTCCAATATGATATTTTGAATGAACATGTTTCAAAGCCTCTCCTCACCGCCCATGAGAACGAATCATATTGGCAGCAAGATATATGCTTCCATGATTTGCTGTGTCAAGCAATTACGATCAGTGAACTATCCTTCAGTAGTGAAGGAACTGACGTCCTCACTGCCCTTCTGGGTGGCAATACCATTCTCATTGCGGATGGCTATGACGAGGCCATTATTGCTGGCACCGCAGGCTGGGATAAGAGGGCAATTGATGAACCGCAAACGCAAACCGTTGTCCGAGGTCCCAAAGAAAGCTTTACAGAAGATATTCGAACGAACACATCTTTATTACGAAGAAAAATAAGATCACCAGATCTTCGATTTATTTCCATGCGGATTGGCCGATATACCCAAACAGAGGTTGTCATCTCCTATTTGGCGGGCATCGCCGATGAACGGGTCGTGAAGGAAGCCAAAACGCGATTAGAGCGAATTGATACGGACAGCATTTTAGAAAGCGGCTATATTGAGGAATACATCGAGGATGTGACCTACTCTCCTTTTCCTACCATCATGAATTCCGAGCGTCCTGATGCGGTGGCCGCAGGCCTTCTCGAAGGTCAGATTGCGATCCTCGTCGACGGCACACCTTTCGTTTTACAGGCACCAGTTACGTTTTTCAGCTTTATGATGTCGAGTGAGGATTACTATCAGCGCTTTGACATCGCGACGTTTATACGAGCTATTCGGTATATATCCTTTTTCGTCTCGATGCTGCTCCCCTCCCTCTATATCGCTGTCACGACGTTTCATCAGGAAATGCTGCCGACTACCTTGCTCATCTCCTTGGCCGCACAACGCGAAGGCGTTCCCTTCCCAGCGCTACTAGAAGCGCTTCTCATGGAAGTCACCTTCGAGGTGCTTCGCGAAGCTGGAGTACGCATGCCACGCGTTATCGGATCGGCCATTTCGATCGTAGGAGCGCTTGTGCTTGGTCAAGCGTCTGTTCAAGCTGGGTTAGTCTCTGCCGCCATGGTTATCATCGTTTCCTTCACAGCGATTTCGAACTTCGTGACACCCGCATTGAATATGGCCGTTGCTGCCAGATTAATTCGCTTCGGGCTGATGTTACTCGCGGGTTCCTTCGGCTTATTCGGCATCTTAACAGGCTGCATGGCAATCTTGATTCATCTAGCTTCACTTCGTTCCTTTGGCGTCCCCTATTTGACTCCTGTCGCTCCACTGGTTGTAAGCTCTATTAAGGATACACTGATCCGTGTGCCAAGATGGTTAACTGGTTTGCGTCCTTTTTCACGAACGAACACATCAAGAAATGTGCCTTATGATAAACCTTCTCCGCCTAGAAAAGATCGTTCCTAAGACATCCTCTGGGAGGTTATCGACATGAATAAGAACATCATACGTTGCATGGAGTGTCTGATGATCCTCAGTATATGCGGTTTGCTGCTTACAGGTTGTTGGGATCGAAAAGAACTGAACCAACTTGCTATTACCTCGGCAACGGCCATTGATTGGGATGGGAAAGTATGGACCGTTTCGTATCAGGTTGTTATTCCACAATCCATCTCCAGCACGGGGGGTAGCCCTGGGCAGCAAGCACCTGTTATGGTTTTCTCGACAAGCGGCGGTTCGATTCGGGGTGCTGTTCAGCAATCCAGCTTAGAAATGCCAAGATCACTTTTTTTTGCTCATAATCGTGTGGTTGTCATCGGAGAAAAGGCGGCTAAAGAGGGTATTTCTCAGCTATTAGACGTCTACCTACGCAATTCAGATTCACGTGAGACGGTCGGCTTATTAGTCACGAGCGGCGA
Organism: Paenibacillus sp. J22FR5; assembly: GCF_059691975.1. Taxonomy (NCBI): domain Bacteria; kingdom Bacillati; phylum Bacillota; class Bacilli; order Caryophanales; family Paenibacillaceae; genus Paenibacillus; species Paenibacillus sp. J22FR5. The sequence goes on from NZ_JCAUAN010000018.1 coordinate 138,300, forward strand.
AGGGCGAAAGATTCTGGAACAAATTGTCCCCTTGGAAAAAGTGCCAGGTGCCGCTATTAAAAACATGATTCACAACGAGGATAAAAATAGCTCTAATTTCAAACAAGTTTCCATTTATCAAATGATGATGGGGATCGCGAGCGACGCCCCCTTCACACTAGTCCCCGAAATCATCATCTCTGGAGAAGGAGAAAACGATACCATTGCCTCTCTCAAAAAAACATCCTTCACCAATAAGCTTAAGCTTGGCAGAATGGCTGTTTTCAAAAAAGATAAATTAGCGGGCTGGTTTACACCCGAAGAAGAATATGGCATCAGTTGGATTCGGAATACAATCAAGCGGACGACCTTGTACTTTGGTTGTACGAAAGGCAGTAAAGATATTAAAGTAGCACTGGGAATCGATCATAGCAAAAGTAAAATGAAGCCCATTCTTGCAAGTGATGGGAGCCTGATCATGCATGTCGATGTAGAAGCAGTTGGCACCATCAATGAAAATGCCTGTCCGAATGACCCTACACAACCGAAAGATTTACAGACCTTGGAACAAATCGCAAGCGCCGAAATCACACGCCTCATGGCCGATGCCTTTCAGGTCGCTGTTCAGAAAAATCTAGATGTCTTTCAATTCGCAGATTCGATACATAAGCATGACCCTAAGTTATGGAAGCAGATTAAGCCTGATTGGGAAGAGCATTTTGCTAAGCTTCAATTCGAATCTCAGGTCAAGGTGAAAATCGCAAGAATCGGCATGAGCGGCAAATCCTTTAAGGAAATGACCAAAGATTCAGGTGAGTGATACGTTATCAGAGGAAGGAGGCTGAGGGACTTGGCAGATCGCATTACGAACTATCAACTTGTCGTCATGATTATCCTTTTTGAAATCGGGAGCACTCCGCTTTTCGCGCTAGGCAACAGTGCAAAGCAGGACTCATGGATTGCCATGTTAGTTGCAGCAGCGGCTGGATTTCTCTTGCTGTTTATGTTGGTTACCATTCAACAAAGAGCACCTGATCAGGACATCATTGGACTCCTTCGGATCTGTTTCGGCAAAATCGCCGGAAGTTGCCTTGGCGTCCTCTTTGCCATTTATTTTGCCTATGAATCCATGAGAAACGTGCGTGATTTCGGTGAAATCTCGAATCTCACTTTACTGAACACAACACCGAAATACATTACCATGTTCATTATCCTACTGTTAGCTTCGTATGCCATCATGATGGGAGTGGACACGCTGTTTCGAGTGACAGAAGCTCTACTACCGATCGTAGCCATAAGCTATGGTCTACTTATTTTTCTGATCAGCATCGCACAATTGATTCACTTCGATAATGTACTTCCCATCCTGGAAAATGGCTTCAAACCAGTTCTTCAGGCGGCATTTCCTGATATGGTTTCTTTCCCCTTCGGCCAGACGATCATCTTTTTCATGGTATGGCACATGTTGCCTGAACAAAATAAAGTGAAGAAGCTAAGTCTCACTGCTTACACCATCGTCTCCCTTTTCTTGATTTTCATGAATATCATCAACATTATGGTACTTGGCACCACACTCGCCGCAAACAGCACCTTACCCTTCCTACAAACTGTGCAGCTCATTGAGGTTGGTGATATTTTTGAGCGTTTGGACGTTCTCGTCACCTTACTGCTCTTCCTTGGCTTATTTGTCAAAATGACCGCCTTCTTTTGGGGAGCTGTGTATGCTTTCGCCTGCATTTTCCCTTCCCTGCGGAAAGGCACTTGGCTTGTCATTGTGGGCAGCCTTATCTTCTTCACTTCGTTCCTTGAACCCAACTATTCGGTACACGTTTGGCTAGGGCTTAAGGTCAGCGTGAAGCTTTATCCGATCTTCCAGGTTATCATTCCACTTATCATGTTTATCGTGATCCGCTTTCGAAAGATCCCAGCCCCGCAGACCTCCTCAGACATCTAAAAAATAAAAAGAGCCTGCCCCCCGTGAACTGTAACCCGAAAGATAGACACTTTGAAAAAAAGTGCCCGTCTTTCGGGTTTTTGTGTTTTAATCTAATAACAACTACGAATGAGGTCATATTCATCATGTCTATA
>NZ_JCAUAN010000019.1:0-134750 GCF_059691975.1 Paenibacillus sp. J22FR5
ATCAAGATATCAGTGGACATTAAAAAAGATGACCCCTGACCAGTTCAGGGACCATCTCCTTGCTGCTTAGTTCTTTTTATTAAAATGTCTACGAAACGGGTTACAGTTCAGACGACCGGTTCCTTTTCTTTAGTTCAAAGATAAGACCTTCACATCGTAAGGAGCGATGTTCAGATATCCTGCGTCAAGCCGTTTGTTTTCCAAGAGGTCTTCCATCTCCTGCAAAAGATGAGCTTTGACCGGCTTGTCGGAGTAGTTGAGTATAAAGGCAAAGCGACGATTCTGTTTCACACGGATGGCAACCTCCACCTCAGGGGGCAGTTCGGCCCAACCTGTTGTAGCAGGCTTCAGTCCGAGACGGCGAATCAAGGCATCCGCTACTTCGCGACTGAATGCGGCCCCGTAATAATAGGCTTCACCGCTGCCGTAGGGGTTTCGAGTAAGTGCCGGTTTTCCTGCATAATAATCTCCGTCGAACAGGGCAAGTGTCTGTACGTTGCCGTTCTCTGGCTGGAGTATGTCGTTGAACAGGTGTGCTGGCGTACTTTCTTCGTCTCCGCCGTCAATCCATCGAATATTCGGTGTGGATGCCTCGTTCAGAACAAGCGTAAAGTCTTCTACTGTCACTCCGCACAGTTCAGCGACTAGACCAGGGAATGGTGTCATTCGGCAATGTCCACGTTTATCCTTATAACCTGTACGAGCTCCGAAAAGCAGCTTTCCTCCTCCCGCTACATACTGCTTAAGCAGCTCCGACGTTTCCTCCGACATAATGGCCGGATGAGGGTAGATCAGCACTTTGTAACGAACGAGGTCATCCAGGTTAGTCTTATTCTGCAAATACAAATAATCGAAAGGAATATGGTTAAACTGTAGAGATTTACCCCAGCTGTATTCACTCTCTTTCGTTAGAGGACCGTGCCATTGGTCGAGTTCGCCGTCCCACTCGTTGTCATAATCGTGCAAGATAGCCACTTCCGCAACGTAACGAGATCCAGCGATGGCCTCCCCGATTTGTCCCAATTCCCGGCTAATCTTAGCTGCTTCGGCCACCCTCCGGTTGGGACGGTTATGGTAATCATTGATCCCATGCCAATAAATCTCAGTGCCGAATGTAGCCGTTCGCCATCTGAAAAACAAAACCATATCCGCACCGTGAGCAACAGATTGATAAGTCCACAATCTCATTTGTCCCGGTTTTGGGGCAGATTGTCCAAACAGGTTCACCCAACCGCCTGGGCCCGATTGTTGCTCCATGATGCAGAAAGTAGGGGAGACCGAACGAACCTTAGCGAGTTGGTTTGAATAGTTGCGGTCCATGAGCGGGCTCTCTCGATCCGCATCGTTCCAAATGGTTGAGAAGTTCGGGTACGAGTCAAAAGAAAAGAAATCCAGTAGTTCATCGGTCATGGCATGACTATCCAGATGACCAAACATGCCGTTGGTTGTGATCCATTGCTTTGGTGCAAGCTTTCGCAATATTTCTACCTGCAAACGGGCGAAAGAAATGGTGTTATCCGAGATAAACCGCTTTTCATCCAGAGCTTGATGAGGGTTAGCGGATTTAGTAGGCGCAGGGCGAGGTAAATGAACCTGCTCCCAGTCTGAATAACCCTGGTTCCAGAAGACAGTACCCCATGTCTGATTCAAAACTTCTAAGGAACCGTATTTCTCCCGTAACCAAGTCCGAAATGCTGCATGGTCTGCCTGGGAGTAGAATACATTGACCTCGCAGTTAAGCTCATTGTCGATCTGCCAGCCTACTACGCCGGAGTGGTTCGCATAATGATTAGCCATAGCTTCTGTAATCTTTGCGCAATATTCCCGATACACGGGGCTGCTGTAATTGTAGTGCCGTCTCAGCCCGTGCTGATACTGCACGCCTTCGAAAGTGGCATTCAGAATTTCGGGGTATTTATAGGTCATCCAGGCGGGCGGCGTAGCCGTCGGGGTACCGAGAATGACCTTCAGTCCGTGCTCGTAAGCAAGGTCTATGGCACGGTCAAACAAATCAAACGTAAATACCCCTTCCTCCAGTTCGAAAAAGTTCCATGCAAACTCACCCATTCGTATAATTGTAAAGCCTAGTTCTTGCATACGTCTGTAATCATCAGCCCACATGTGCTCAGGCCACTGCTCGGGGTAGTAGCAGACGCCTAGATCAAATTTTTCTCCTGGAATGGTTTTATCCATGATGTAAACAACCTCTTTTCTAATCGCATAGTATTTTTTTGCTATATAAAGTCCTTTATGTACTCATTATATTTCTTTATAATAGGAAGTTAAATAACATCATTTTGTTGACCGTATTAGATTCTTGCGTTTTGGAGGGGTTATGAAAATTCATTATGTGTTACCAGAACCGATGTACAAGCACTACACGGTTTTTCCGGATATGATTGGCCGATATGCCAATTCTCCCGATCATCAAGAGTGGAGGTTTAAGGGGCAGCTGCAGCAAGCAAATTTGCATATCGTATTAAGCGGGAAAGGGTATGTGATAGATAACGGAAAGGAATTCTGCTTGGAGGCAGGGCAGGGCTTCTATTACGGGCCGGGTCTAGCGCAGGAGTATCGAACAGATCCGAAGGAGCCTTGGGAAGTATTCTGGGTACACATAGCAGGCGAGGGGCTCAGCAGACTGTTGAGCGGTCAAGGAACTTCTTCTGTTTGGTTGTTTACATTTGGCGATTTGCCAAAGCTTAAACAACTGGCAGGGGGCTTACTGGAGCTGGCTTCCCCTTATGATAGGAACGAGGTGCAATTGGCGGTACGGCTCTATGAACTTCTTGCCGAGCTTGCATTAAGTGCGGAGACGCTTGGAACAGCGACAATGCTGGATAAGCGTGCACGGATGAGGGAGGTTGCGGAATATATCCGCAACAACTGTACGAAGCCGCTGACGCTCCTGCAGATGGCCGAGCAGGCATCCTTCAGTACCTATTATTTTAGTCGGATGTTTCACGAAGTGATGGGACGGACGCCTATGGAATGGCTGTTTGAGTGTCGTCTTGTTGTAGCCAAGCAACTGCTTATGTCTACCGAATGGACGATTAAGCAAGTGGCAGAGAACACGGGTTTTTCCCAGAGCAGTTACTTCATCGCACGCTTCCGGGAGCATACCGGACTGACCCCACAGGAATATCGACGTTGGTACAACTCATAACTTTAAACTTAATTGTATTTCAGTCTTTTTGCACCAAATAACCAGTTCAGTAATTTAATTGTAATTTTTATTTCACAAGAAGCCAGTAAACCCTTGAGTTTGCTGGCTTCTTGCATTTTTAAACTTAATTGTCTCCGAACAACGACGACGACGTATGGGTATTTGCAATGTGTCGAAAAAGCACTAGCCAAGTAGTCGACATAATGTTAGTTGACCTGCATCAATTGCAATAAGATTAGGAGAGAACATTCATTTGAGAGGGGGACTAACATGCTAAAGAAATCTTTTAATGACAAATGGAGTTTTTCAAAAGGTGCGAGAACTTTTGCTCTTTCACGATCGGTCCTGAATATGGAAATTACTGGATAAAATAACAATGGAATAAATAAAAAAATCAATAGGAAAAACGAGGAGGATTCAGATGTCAAATCCATATTTAAAAGAAGTACAGGGGAAGAAAATGCTGATGGTGCAGGGAAAGCCATTTATTATGCTTTCTGGTGAAGTTCATAATTCCAGTTCATCGTCAGTTGAGTACATGGAGCAGGTCTGGGATAAAGCAGAGGAACTGGGAATGAACAGTTTATTGCTGCCGGTGACTTGGGAGATGATTGAGCCGGAGGAAGGCGCATTTGATTTTAGCCTGGTAGATGGACTGATTGAACAGGCAAGAAGGCGTGGTAAGAAACTGGGATTTCTGTGGTTTGGGGCATGGAAAAATGCACAGTGTTATTATGCACCAGCCTGGGTGAAGACTGACTTGGAACGTTTTAAAAGAGCTGAAATAGAGAAAGGACAGAATTTTACACATCTTAAGGATTTCTATGGAATGTCTTACACATCATTATCCTATCTGTGTGAAGCAACAAATGAGTCAGACACAAGAGCTTTTCGGGAATTAATGTTGCATATCAAAGAGATTGATGAACTGGAAAATACTGTTGTGATAATTCAGGTAGAGAACGAGACTGGAGTCATGGGTTCCGCAAGAGAAAATTCAGATGAAGCAGATGCATTATTTGAGACAGAGGTTCCACAAAATTTCGCTGATTACATGAAGGCACACACAGATACGATGGTTTCTGATGTGCGAAGCGCAGTAGAAGAAGGGGCAAAAAGTGGCAGCTGGAAGGCTGTATTTGGTGATGTAGCTGAAGAAATGTTCAGTGCTTACTATATAGTAAGTTATGTGAATAAAGTTGCTACAGCAGGAAAAGAGGTTTATCCGATTCCTACGGTAGCGAACTGCTGGCTGGATAAAGGAGAAAAAGCCGGAAAGTATCCAAGCGGTGGTCCGGTATCGCGGATGATGGAGGTATGGAAATATTGTGCACCTTCCATAGATATTATTGCACCGGATATTTATGTTACTGATTTCTGCGGTGTATGTGATGAATATACAAGACGAGGAAATCCGTTGTTTATCCCTGAGGCGGCAACCCACAGTTATGCAGGACCAAGAGAAGTATATGTAGTAGGGCATTATCATGCACTTTGTTATTCTCCGTTTGGATTTGAGGAGATGGGAGAACCATTTTCAGCAACAGCTTCATTCCTTTTTGGAATGGATACTTCAGATCCAGCACTGTCCGTACCACAGAATGCAGAAGAATATGGATGGTTCTCCAGAACATTAAATGACATGATGCCTTTATTAACGGAAAAGTATGGTACACCCGATTTGCAGGCAGTTATTAGTGAACGTAATGATGATGATACCATGATGTTTGGAAGATATGGCTTTCAAGTAATGATGAACTCGCCAATGTTAACGAGAAAAGATGGAGTATGTCTGATATTAAAAGAGTCCGAAGATGAATTCTATATCATTGCAAATGGTTGTGCTCTCAAGCCGCTTTCCGCAAATCAAGGAAAGCCAAATCTGGATATCCTCTCGTTGGAAGAAGGAAAGTTTGAGAATGGAAATTGGAAGATGATTCGAAGACTAAATGGTGATGAAGTTGCGTTAATGAGATATGATAAGCCGACCTTGCTAAAAGTAAGATTATTTGCATACAAATAAAATGTATGGCTGCCATTCCGCTTTGACGGGAAAATGGCCTATCTGGATTGGAAAGAAGAATGGCGGATTGAAAATTACGAATAAGAATCACCTGGTCAACCGGACTACCCGGTTGGCCTTTTTAATATCGCTCCAGGGGAAGATCATGCATGAAACTGCAGCTAACTTTATAAAATTTGATGCATATAATGTTTCAACATGATTCTGTCAGACTTGAGGGAGGAACATAGGTGAAGTTTATTAGGTTAGGAAGTCAAATGTGGGAAATGTCCGAAATCCCACCTGGAGTACAACTGTATACGTTACGCAATGAGACTCGGAAGGACTTTTTTGGAACGCTTAAGAAAGTATCTGACATGGGATATAAAGTAGTGGAATTCGCCGGTTATGAAGGTATAGAGGCAGCGGAAATGAAAAAGTATTTAGATACTCTGGGTCTAAAGGCGATATCTACTTTTGGCAGCGCCGCGTATAATTTCGATGAACAGATCAAATACGCCAAAACGATAGGCGCGAAGTATCTTGTAGTCTCTTCTCCCAAAGAGACTTTCAATGATGATTCCAAAATCAAAGCTCTTGTGGACAGTCTTCGAAATTTCGGAAAAGAGCTTCAGCGTCATGGTATGCAACTCTTGTATCATCCACATGATTACGAGTTTGCGAAAAAAGATGGACAGTATATCATCGACCATTTGTTGGAGCATGTAGGAAGTGATCTTATGCAACTGGAACTCGATCTTTATTGGGTGAAGAAGGCGGGACTGGATCCGCAAGCCACCCTTCAAAAATATAAAGGCCGCGTTCCGCTCATTCACATCAAGGATATGGATCAAAGCGGGGACTTCGCGGATGTTGGCAGCGGTACGATCGATTGGCCACCGATTTTTCGTATTTTAAATGAAGTTGGTGTCAAGTATTACTTCGTGGAGCATGATCAAAGTCCGCAACCTTTGGAAAGTGTGAAATGGAGTCTGAACTATCTGAAGTCTATCGGCGTCGTTCCTTCTAAAATCTAATTATTTCAATTGTTGGACAATATAATCGGCTGTGCGAATGGCCAAGGCAACGGTAGTGAGCGTCGGATTAGCTGTACCACTTGTTGAAAGGACGCTGTTATCAGCGACATAAAGACCTTGTACACCATGGATTTGACCATAACGATTGGTTGCTGAGGTCATAGGATCATCTCCCATACGGCAAGTCCCCATTTCATGAGAGCCGAAATCATACGGACGAAAAAGAATCGTTTCACCGTTATTTGACACCAAAGGAACTTTCATTGCAATTGATGCCTGCTTTACCGCTTCTCGCGTTTGTTGAATCACGTGGCGATCCCGTTCGCTGTAAGTAAAATGCATCTGAAGTTCTGGTACTCCAAATTCATCCAGTCTCTGTGGGTTAAGGCTTAGAAAATTATCAAACTGGGATTCGATCGTCCCATAAGCTGAAATTAAAAAGTTCAATTCTTTGCTCAACGGTTCAACAGTACCCTTAATGGATCCGGAAAATTGTAATTGATAGGGGCGACGGTCGGTTCCAGGAGTTAGTATGAGAAGAGGTCCCAAGCTCTCCGGGAATTCTTCTCGTTTTATTTTTCCCGTTGCAATGCCCCTGGAATGCCCGGTTAAATAATGGCCAATCGCTCTCCCTTCAATCCCCGAATTAAGCAGGATTTGCGTCGTACCCAATGTGCTTGCAGATAGTATGACGTTTTTTGCTTTTAGAAAATAGCGTTTTTTATCCGCTGACATGACTTTAACGCCTACGGCTTTTTTATTTTCTGTGAGAACCTGAACGGCTCGGCTATTTACCGCCAAGTCGAAAGGAGAGTAATTCAAGGCCTGTGCAAAGAATACAATTGAACTGAAATTGACGTTGGAACTGATCGTCTCATACCAGATTGTTTCCAAATTTACGGCCATTGGGGTGTCAATTGATTCTGGAAATCCATTCATCTGTAGTCGATTTAGAAGAATTTGTGTGAATGAGGCATCTTTGGAAGCGTTCCGTGTTACATTCATCGCCTTTTCTGCGATATTATAGTAAAAATTCATTTCTTGAAGCGATACGGGCCAGCCTATCATTTCTGAAACAGGCATGCGCGGAGAAGCCAATCCCCAGAACAAGGTTCTACCCCAAGGGCATTCAATTGGGGGAATGGTACATCCGGATTGGTTGTAAAAACATTGTCAATATATTTTATATAAGTCTGGGAATCCATGGTAGCAATATTATACACATGAGTAGGTAGCAATAGTCCGCCTCTTTCAATGATGCCGATGCGTTTGCCGCTGTTCCCCAATTGTTGCATGATTCTCCACAAGGCAGCCCCTCCTCCAGCGCCTGTACCGACAATGAGAATATCATAGTCTTTGCGTTGCATCTCTTCAAGGGAAGTCAAGGGAATCCACTCATTCTTCAGCTTCTCCGTACTTTTTGTCGGTATGGCAAGATCGGGGAGTCTTATATGTCTGTCAACAAGATATGTATCTGGATCGATGATATGCGGATTAAGTGACATCAGGAGGTCCAATTCAACATGATGTTTACGAGCGATGGTTCGTAGCGTATCGGCATGATTTGCTATACAGATCCTCAATTGTATACCCCCTTTCCTTTCCGCTCTTACATGTATATGTCCCAAGAATAAGCGTATGAAGAAACAGTGCATATTCTTTCAATACAAAAGCCATACTGAGTATGGAAATATGTTCCCAATTAGGAAGGAATTAAGGGGGGATTCGATGAGATGAAATGGAACAAGTTGCTTAAATCTAACCGAAACCCCTTACTAAATATCCAAAATCCTGTAGAAGAACAAAGTGACGTTGGCAATTCCACCATTTCAGAGAATTTAACAGATAATCTTTGGCGTGTTGAGGAAATTTTTGCCAATTGTCAAGATATTCAAATCCTTCCATGGCGATATGGACCTGAACTCAGATATGAGGCATTTTCTGTTTATTTGGATACGCTTGTTGGTGGGAAAGAGTTAAATTATATGAAGGAATCCCTTCAGGATCTGGTGACCCATGAAGTTGGCCCGGCTACGACGATTTGTCCTGAGGATGTGATGTATCATTTCACTCGACATGTTGTTTCTGCTCAATCTGCCATTCTTCTTGATGACTTGGATCAGGCAGTCCTAAAAATATTGGACGGTTGTATCGTTATCTTTTTTGATTCGTGGAACAAGGTTCTTAGCTATAATGCTGTTGGCATTGAAACGAGGAATATCACTGAACCGATAACTGAGCCGGTGGTGCAAGGACCTCACATGGCTATGATCGAGGGTATTTCCCAAAATATCGGATTGCTACGAAACTTATTGAAAACTCCTTTATTTAAGATCGAGAAATTTACAGCGGGGCTTAATGTCAAAAGAAACATAGCTTTTGGTTATTTGGAAGGGATCGTAAATCCGGAAACATTAGCTGAATTTAAAAGAAAGATTGCCGGCGTAGAGAAGGAAGAGGTTTTGGAAACATCCTATATTGAGGAATGGATGGAGGATAAGATATTTTCCCCCTTTCCGCAGTTTCGATATACGGAACGTCCGGATACCGCCGTCGCGGCGCTATTAGACGGAAAAATTGTGGTTATGGTTGATGGAACGCCAATGACCATGATTTGTCCTGGCCTGTTTATTGAATTTTTTCAATCGAGTGAAGACTATTACTCGAGAACGGTTTATGCATCATTAATCAGGCTATTGAGGATTGGCGCATTCATTATATCACTTGTTTTACCGAGCGTTTATATTGCTTTAACAACATTTCATCCTGAATTGATCCCTACTGTACTCTTGTTAGCAATTCTTGACTCACGTGAAGGAATCCCATTTCCTGCATTTGCTGAGGCGGTGATCATGGAGTTTTTCTTTGAATTGTTGCGAGAAGCAGGTATTCGATTGCCTCGACCAGTTGGCTCGGCGGTTAGTATCGTTGGAGCACTTGTTATCGGCCAGGCTGCAATTCAAGCAAAAATAGCTTCTCCGATGATGGTCATTATTGTCTCACTAACCGGAATAGCGGGTTTTGCCTTGCCACAGTATAATATGTCGATTGCTCTGAGAATTTTGCGGTTTCCTTTGATGTTTTTCGCTGCTTGTATGGGAGGCTTAGGAATTATGATCGCTTTTCTGCTGATATTGTTGCATTTAATTTGTTTGCGATCATTGGGCGAACCCTATCTATCGGCGCTGGCTCCTTTACAACCGGAACAACTGCGGGATATTATCATTCGTGCTCCGCTTCAAATGCTTTCTCGGTCTCCACGAAATAAACATTTGCATAAGAAGCATAATTGACCTTAGCATTGTATTGCTCTGACACAAGGGAAGGATCATTGATGAGAATGTACATGTCTATCCCATTGAGTATCTTACTTTTTCTGCTCTTATCGGGATGCTGGGGGAAGTACGAGTTGATTCAGTGGGGATTTGTACAAGCGGTAGCTATTGATCAAACGCAGGATCAGCATATTCAATTAACCACGCTATTTTATAAGCCAAGCGGTGGCGGCGGTGATGATGGAGGGAAAGTAAAAGCCCCATCTGCGATTGTCATTAAGACGGAAGGGGAGACGGTTTTCGATGCCGTTCGCGATATTTCCATTCAATTAGGGCGGAAAGCCCATTGGGGGCATATGAGGGTTATCATCATAGGGGAAGAAGTGGCAAAAACTAAAAACCTGGGCAAAATATTGGATTTTTTCGTAAGGGATTATGAGCCGTGGGGGAACGCTACAGTTTCAGTTGCGGAGGGAAAGGCAGACGATTATTTATATATGAAACCATTAATTGAGGGAACCATAAGCCAACAAATAAGACAGTCTGATAAGGCCGCGACCCGGTATACTTCTAAATCGACCGAAATAAATCTGCTCGACTTAATGGTACAGATGAAAAGTGCAGTCGGCGTTGCTACGGTTCCTTACATTTACAAAAGTAAAAATACGCCAAGAACGATTCCTGTTGCCGGAAATGTCTTTTTTAAAAATGCCAGAATGGTTAACGACGTAGTAAAACCTGCAAAAACCCAAAGTTTGCTTATGCTTACAGACAAATATCTCGGAGGGATTATTAAATTTCCTTGCAGCAATCAATCAGAAGAGAATAAAACAATGGAATCTTTTGAGGTGGACACAGTTAAAACAAAAATAACACCGAAGATCGATGGGAATTCGCTTTCTATTCAAGTTGTAACCAAGATCGAAGGAAGTATCGGTGAATTAAGTTGTTCTTCCATGGAAACAAAAGATAAAGAAAAAGATGTAGAGAAAACGATTGAAAGAACAGTAGAACAGAATTTACGCAGTACAATTCAATATTTGCAAAAGCAAAAAATCGATGCTATTGGTATTGGAAATCGAATTTATAGGAATGATCCTGCGTTGTGGGAGAAATGGAAGAAAGATTGGGATGAACGGTTTGCCGAAGCGTCATTTAAGATCGAAACAAACGTAAGTGTTCGAAATACGGGTATGAAGATTGGTAAACCATTTTCTAGAGAATAGGGGGTGAGACAGTGCTTGTGCGGGGTTTCCTTCCTCTTGTTTTATTTACTGTTCTATTCGTCTACGAAGGCCGTAAATGGAAACAAAGCTGCAAAAGAGAGCTCATTGTATATGGAGTTATGTTACTAGGCGCTGTGTACCTAAGCCTTATTTATGTGTTTGAAAAACAATGGCCGAACCTCAATGATTTGTTCGGCTTTTTTTTCGCCGGACCGTCCAAACGCATCGTTGAATTTTTTAGTCCATCTGCCTAATAATTAGCTAAGGAGAAGGATTGCGATGAATAAGTTAGAAACGATTAGCGCATGGCAGCTGGCACTTATCATGCTGGCCTTTTTAACAGGTTCCTCTATTGTTCATATTCCTTCTCCGTTGGCGAATGTAGCGAATAACGGAGCATGGATTTCTATATTACTCTCAAATGGACTCGCAATACTGTTATTAGCTTGTCTTCTTTATCTAAATCGGAAGTACCCTGGATTGACCTTTATTGACTACAGCCGGAAAACACTTGGAAAATGGTTGACAATATTGATTGCGATCCCATTTCTAATGATGATTTTATTGGATCTATCCCTAATAATTATTGATTTAGGCGGATTTCTTACAGGCTCGATGTTTACGGAAATGCCTACCCTTGTAGTTCACTTCGTGATTCTTGCGACTGCATTTTTAACGGCGCGCGCAGGTATTGAAGCCATGGCCAGAATGTTTTCCCTTCTGTTGTATTTGATGTTGGGATTTGTTGTTTTAGTGTTGTTATTAGCTATTCCAAATTATCATTTTGAGTATCTATTCCCTATATTTCCTAAAGGATTTAAGCCGATTTTGCATGGGACTTACATTTCGTTCGGGTTTCCTCATGCAGAAATCGTCTACTTCGCAATGCTCTTTCCTTTCGTTCGCAAAGAACAGCAGAAACGGATGAGCAAATTTCTTTTCTTCGCCCTTATCGTAGGTGGTTTCTCTTTAATGGCTACCACAATATCCACGTTAATGGTTTTTGGACCGATAGCCGGTGAATTGAAATTTTCCTTGTTTCAACTTGCCAGCATCGTCTCTATACAGGATATTATTGAAAGAATAGAGACTGTAATCGGGATCTCAGTCATCGTTGGCCATTATATGAAAATAACCATCACAATGTTTATTTTGATGGTGACTCTGTCCAATTTAATGAAACTGTCGGATGTGCGAAGTTTTGCATCTCCAATAGCGCTATTGTCTTTACTCCTGACACTTACAATGTATAAAGATGAAATGGAATTTGTCGAGAATGTTATGATCATGTGGCCATTATTAATTACTACAGTTGGGGTTTTACCGTTACTTATCATTACTTTGATAACAATTTTTAAGGGAATGAAATCCAAGGAAAAGGATATTCCTTCGTCGGATTGAAGCGGAAGCGGAAGATGGCGCTGACAACAGGTGTAAAATGCTTTTCTTAGTCATATACGTTCAGTAATTGCATGAACTCTTTCCTAGGCCACTCCGATCGATTTCGAATACTCAATGCTCATTTTCGCACTTTCCAGCGGATGCGGACTATCATCCTGTTCTACAAAGTAATATTTCACACCGACATCTTGAAGAATGCGAAAAATCGGCGGCCAATCAATTGAGCCGCGGCCGACCTCCGTTGTGGCTCCGCTAGGATCCATGTCCTTGACATGAATAAGCGGTGACAAGCCTTTGTAAGTCAAAAGAGCTTTCTTAGGCTCTAAGCCCCCCTTCTTCGTCCAGTACAAGTCGAGCTCCAACTGCATTAAATCAGTGCCGACGCCTGAAAGCAAGCGGTCGAGAATTCGTTTTCCGTCTCTTATTTCATACTCTGCAGCGTGAGGGTGGAATAGAAATTGCATTCCGTGGCGTTTGACCTCCAAACCTATCTTTTTCAAAGAAGAGATCGTATTTTGAATCATGGATTCATCGCTGAACCTTTCTGGAGGAAGAAAGGTAATGATGTAACGTGCGCCTATCTTATCGGCATAATTTGGACATGTCCCATAATTCGCCACCAAATCTAATAAATCGCATGATTTACTCTCCTCGCCGACAAACCGTTACAGTTGTTGGATGATATTGTCCGCCGTACGTATGGCCAAAGCAACGGTAGTGAGTGTGGGATTGGCGGTACCGCTGGTCGGAATGACGCTATTGTCCGCCACATAAAGTCCTTGTATACCATGAACCTGGCCATACTGGTTAGTGACCGAGGTAGACGGGTCTTCGCCCATGCGGCACGTCCCCACTTCATGGCTGTCCCATCCGGGGGGCCACAAGCGTAAGAGTGGTTGGCCGTCATCTGAAAACAAGGGGGTTTTCATCGCTGACGAAGCTCGCTTTAAGCCTTCAGCCATCTGGCGGATAACGGCTTCATCCTGATCGCTGAAGGAAAAATCGATTTGGATTTCCGGTACTCCGTACTCATCACGTTTGTACGGATGGAGGGTAATTTTATTATCGAATCGGGATTCGACTCGACCTGAAGCGTAAATAATGATATCCCATTCCTCTTTCAATGGTTGAACTTGATACTGAACCCAAGTGTAATCGCCTGGACCCCAAATCTGGATTTGATAAGAACGATCTTCCGTTCCCGGAATCAGAATGCGAAGCGGTCCTAGGATCTCTGGGAATTCATTCCGCTTTACTTTTCCATTGCCGACTAACCTGGAATGGATAGTTAAATAATGACCGATCGCTCTGTTTCTAATTCCTGAGTTTAGCAAGATTTGCGTCGTTCCAAACGTGCTTGCCGACAGCACCACAGTTTTTGCTTTCAGAAAATACGTTTTCTTACCCGGCGCCATTACCTTAACGCCGACGGCTCTGTCTTTTTCCGTAAGAACCTCGACAGCGCGGGCGTTGATAGCCAAATCGAAGGGATGGTTCAATGCTTGGGCAAAAAAAATAAGAGAGCTGAAAAATGGGTTGGAATTGACGACTCCATATTTGTTTACCGCCTCGAGGTTGATGGCTATTGGCTCATCCGTCGCTTCGGGAAACCAGTCTTTCTGTAGACGGTTTAAAAGGATTTGAGTTAGCGATGCCCCTTTGGTAAAGCTCTGCGTGACGTTCATAACTTTCTCTGCAATGGCGTAGTAAATCTCCATTTCTTTAACTGGGACTGGCCATCTTACAAGATCGGATACGGGCATGCGAGGACTGACTGCATTCCAAAACAAGGTTCTTCCCCCTAAGGCATAAATTTGTGGGGAAGGAAAGAGAGGAGGTTTTGTAGCTGCACTTGAAAAATATTTTCCGGCACGTTCACCATTCATTGTCGCGATATTCTGTACATGTGTAGGCAATAAAAGTTCGCCTCTTTCGATGATGCCAATACGTTTACCACTGCCGCCAATTTGTTCCATCAATCTCCACAGGACGGCTCCCCCTCCGGCACCGGTACCAACAATGAGTACATCGTAATCCGTTTTTTGCATATCTTCAAGCGAAGTTAAAGGAATCCACGTTTCTTTTTTATTTATTGATGAGGGCGTGTTCATGGGAATATCCATCGGGCTTTTGGCTGAAAACGAGGTTCCGGGCAATGTTACTTGTTTGCCGGCAATATTCGAATCGGGATCAATGATACGCAGATTGAGGGAGAGGAGCGACGCTAAGTCCACATTATTTTTTCGGGAAATTGTTCGAAGAGTATCGTAGTCATGAGCGATATAGATCCTCATACTTTTCACATCCCTTTGTTTGTGTTCTTAGCAGTTATATGTGAAAGAGAGAAAACCTATGATTAAAAGCAAGGGTCGTTGATGCGTTAAAGAGGAGCATTTTGTTTAGATTTTGGAAGGAATCTTGTCCTCTATATGTATTTTACGATTCAGAGTACATTAAAAAAACGATTTGATCAAGGTTAACCTGAGCAAATGAATTAGTCAAATTATGCGTGTGACCCCTAGTGAATGCGAAAAGCAGCAGTGAAATTAAGCTTCTTGACTCGAAAGTTCTAGAATTTAGTTTGTCGGTGTCCATACTCGGGGATCTTCTCGAAATTTCGACTCCTTATTCCTTTGATAATCCCGAGCCTATATCAGCTTTAGAGAAAGAAATCGAAAAAAAACTGGACAAGAATTGCAGAAACAGCGATATAGGCGGATGGACCATCTAGGTTGATTAAATATACCGATGTATTGGCAAATCCTGATTTGCTCGACTCGTTCATTAAACAGCTGGATGACAGAGATCGGTGAGGCAGGACGGCTCTATGCGCTTGATAAATATGGAATGGAAGAGTTTATTGTTGCCAATGGAAACTGTGGTGTCAATGTGAACAAACCCAATATCGGGATGCCGGCCAGTGCTACTATATGTGAGTCATTCAATACTGAACTCGCCTACGAGATAGGTTATGTTAGTAGATTTAAGAAACAAAGAAATCTCTCCTTTAGTTTAAATGGTTGGGTGGGAATATGAAATGCAAGAAAACTTTAAAGGCTGGTTTGGATATTGAATTGCCATATCCACATGGGTATTCAAGGGGTCTGATTGCTGCAGTGAAGGAAGGCAGGCTTGATGAGGCTTTGATTGATAGATCCGTTCGGAGAGTGCTTCGAACGAAGTTCAAGCTTGGTTTGAGAATCCATATCCAAGAGAGGAATTGCTGGCAGAAGCCTATGGAAGTGAGCACAATGCTGCTCATAATTTAAAAGCTGCACGCGAATCCATTGTGCTTCTGAAAAATGAAGGTATCCTCCCGTTAGACAAAACCATAAATAAAATCGCTGTAATAGGCCCTCATGCGGATTCCATCCGTTTATTATTAAGCTGTTATACTTATCCTGCCACTCTTGAAATGGGCATAAGCGGAGAATCTTCCCAGATGGCTGGCGTTATTGCAGGTGAAGTAAACGCCGGGAGTTATGATGCGGAAAAATGTTATGAAGGCAGCAGAGTTTATCGGGAACTGCCAGCAGTAACCGAGACGATTAATCAACTGTACCGCGACAAAACACCTACAATACTTGCTTCGATCAAAGGAAAATGTCCGAACGCACAGGTTGTTTATGAAAAAGGTTGTGAAATTGCGGGAACGAACCGTGATGGATTCGCGGCGGCTGTAGAAGCTGCTAAGCATGCCGATGTCGTCATCCTCATACTTGGAGGCAAGTACGGATGGGGCCGAAGCTGCACGACAGGTGAAGGCATAGACAGTACGGATATCGGGTTGAACGGCGTGCAGGTAGAACTGGCAAAGGTTATTTATGAGCCAGGCACTCCGGCTGTTTTCGTACATTTGGATGCGAAACCGCTCTCGAGTGAATATATCAGTGAGCACTTCCCTGCGATTATTGAGAACTGGTTCCCGGGAGATACGGGGGGAGCCGCGCTGGCGGATGTATTGTTCGGTGATTATAATCCAGCTGGACGATTAACTATGACTGCCGCAAGAAATGCAGGCCAGATCCCGATTTATGCGGGGCATCGAAAAGGTGATGGTTATATTCCAATCAAAGGCATGGTCCTGAGCAGATACGTTCAAGGCCCTAAGCAGCCCTTGTATTATTTTGGCGATGGCAGGAGATACACCACTTTTGAGTATTCTCATTTAAAGTTGGATAAAGTGGTTGGAGCAGGCGACACGCTGAATTTGTCCTGCAATATTACAAATTCAGGTCTGAGAGCTGGCGAAGAAGTCGTACAGGTTTATGTAACTGACGAAGTTTCCAGTATGCTGCGTCCGAATATGGAGCTGGCCGGCTTTAAGCGAATTGCGCTTGAAGCGGGTCAAACAAAAACTGTTCATTTCGCAATGAAAGTGAATCAGTTTGCGTTTTTGGATGTGAATATGAAATGGATCATTGAGGCAGGGGCAATGACCGTACGTGTCGGAGCGTCTTCCAATGAAATACGAATCAGCGACACGTTTGAGATTAAGGATACAGCTTATTTCGATGCGAAAGACAGAGGCTTTTATGCAGAAACAAATGTAACATAAAATGGCTATCAACGAGGAGAGGCTTGCCGACTGGTTCGTAGGCCTCTTTCTATTTCATATACCAGAGGGCCTATCGCGCGATGGAGAGTATTGCATCATTGAATCTGATATACTGTTAAACGGGAACGTAAGAAATATTAGTTCCGTTTTTCGGTTTGGGAATATGCTTGAAAAGTTACCAAAAAACTGGGGAAGCAGATGATTCCATGAGGTTCTTTACGGATAAGAATGTTTACAAAACGTTGACTTTCAAACTTACATTTGGCTCGCAACTCATTATTATTCCGCTTATCTTTTTTCTTATCTTCGATAATATATATTCAATCAACGTATTGCACGAGAAAGTGTCTGAGTCAAAAAAGGATACAATTACGCTATATATGAATGAGATTGACTCTGAGCTGAAAAATGTAGATGATTACCTGTTAAAAACCTTATCGTACGACCTAAGTATCTCCAATCTAGAAAACGACGATCTCGGTAAGAGAGAGATCGCAAAAGTTAATTTAAAAGACAACATCGTCCAAGCCATCGGTACCTACAATTTGGTGGACGGAATCTTTATTTATTCGAGTATGACGGATGACTACTTATATTCATATAGTTCGCGCACGAACTACCAGGAAAGAATTGCTGTATCGAAATACACATCAGCATTAATGAAAGCTGACGAAAGCGTCAACAGTTCGAAGTGGTTTCCATCAAGAATCACTTCTTCCAATTACATAGTAAGAATCCTGAATTTAGGAAGTATTCATATAGGAGCCTGGATAAATGTTGACACTTTTATTAAATACATTAATAATTTGAATCTCAATCAAAAGGATTCCTATATTTTGGCCACTTTGAAAGGAGAGCCTTTGAACAAAACTGAATTTATTCAGAGCCATGCTATAGATCTATCCGGTGACTTAAGCAGTTATTATATGACCGGAGTGAATAAAAGATATCTAGTGATAGGGCAGGATTCTAAACGAGGCGACTTACGATTAACAACCGTGGACAATGAAAATAGTATTCTCGAAGGAATGGATCAAATTCAGATTATTATTATTTGTATAGCGCTACTTTCGATTCTTTGTATTCCTTTAACCTTCATGGTATTAAGAAAATGGATATTCAAGCCGATCACAAAGTTAAAACACGCAATTAAAAAGCTTGAAGGCGGAGACTTGAGTCATAACATCAAAGTTGAAGGACATCCTTATGAATTTATGCTGCTGATCGATACCTTCAACCATTTCACCTCAGAGATTCAGCAGCTGAAAATAGATGTGTATGAAGAGCAAATTCATAAGCAGAAAGCAGAACTCCAATATCTTCAAATGCAAATCAAGCCACACTTTTATTTGAATGCCTTAAACACCATATACAGTATGGCCCAAATGAAGGACTATCAATTGATCCAGGATATGGTTCGGTGTTTGGCGGATTATCTGAGGTATATGGTTAGAGGGAATTTTACGCTTGTCCCCTTTGAGGATGAATTAAAACATGTCCAAACGTATCTTCAAATCCAGAAGATCCGCTCAGGAGAGAATTTGATTTGTCATTTCGATGCTGATCAGCCATTGATGAACCTGCGAATACCGCCGTTGATCCTGCACACATTTATTGAAAATATCGTTAAGCACGCCATGACGATGTATGAACCGGTAACGGTACTTATTAAAGCCGCTTTGGTTGAACATGAGAACGGCAATTATGCAAGCATCACGATCCAAGATAGCGGGAAAGGATTTTCGGCTGAAGCTCTGGCCTATATAAATGCAGATAACGTCCATCATAAAGACGACGGAATTAGTATTGGGATCTGGAATATTAAACAAAGGCTCAAATTAATGTATGGTTATAAAGCCAGTGTGACCGCAACCAACAACGGAGAGTCTGGCGCACGCATAGAGATTACATTGCCAATAGAAAATGGAGCCGATCTAAATGAATATAATAATCGTTGATGATGAAATTCAGACAGTTAGGGCCATTAAACATAGTATCGACTGGGATAGGCTCAAGATTGAAGAGGTTTATACAGCACACAACATTTCTCAGGCCAAAGAGATTATGTCCACGACTCCAATAGACATAGCCATTTGCGATATTGAGATGCCCCAAGGCAGCGGATTGGATCTGCTTGAATGGATTAGAGAGCATACGCCCGAAACAGAGAGTGTCTTATTAACTTGTCATGCCGAATTTGAATTTGCCAAAAAAGCGATTGAACTCGGAAGCTTCGATTATTTGGTTAAGCCGATCCCTTTCGAGGACTTGGAAAAGGTTATCTATAAGGTCGTTTCCAAAATTTCCTCAACGAAACGATTAAAAGAATACAGTGAGTATGGAGAGTACTGGATTAATAATCAATCTATGATTGTAGAAAACTTCTGGTCCGATCTGTTACAAGGACAACTAACGGATAGCCCCGCGGCAATCGCCGAAAACGCAAAAAAAAGAAATGTAGCGTATAGAGTGGATGAACGATATGGTTTGGTAGTGATAGTGAAAAAAAGACTTGTCACGAAGCTGGACTCATGGAACCATCACTTGCTTGATTACGCTATGAAGAATATTGCAGGTGAGATCATTTTCGGAAACGTAAACTCAAATGACCTCATTGTTCTGAATGGTCAGTTGATAGCCATTCTTCCGGAGTATAGGGATAAGAAAGCATATCGAGGAAAGATAAAGGATGTATGCAAGGAACTCATAGTGGCTTTCAATACTTATTTGGGATGTAGTGTAAGCTGTTATGTAGGCGATTTCGTTTATGGAGAGCAGCTATCCGATATATATAAGAAGCTGCTGGAAGTTGACAAGAACAATGTTACCTTGACCAGTAAAATTTATGATCTAAATGAGGAGAATCGTGATCTTGATACCCCGATCGTTGCCTTAAAGTCCCTTGTTCAAGAGTGGACGGTCATGCTGAATCAGGGCCAAAAAGAAAAAATGCAGAAGGAAATCGTAACCTATCTTCATTCTCTGGCGGCTGAGGAGAAACTGAACCTTGAAGTTTTGCGCATGGTTCAACAGGATGTGCTGCAAATGGTGTATGCATTCCTGCAGCAGAAAGAGGTTCAAGCGCATCAACTTTTTAAAGACCCGCAGTCGCAGGAGCTTTATCGAAATTCTACAAGTACCATGGATAATATGAGGAACTGGATTCACCATTTTATCGGCAGGGCCGTTGACTACACGGAAGAGACTGCAAAATCACAGTCGGTCATCGGAAAAGTGAAGGAATATATTCAAGCCAACCTGAACAACGAAATCACGAGAGAGGACATGGCCAATCATGTATTTCTCAATCCAGATTACTTGACCCGAGTATTCAAGAAGTCTACAGGAATATCGCTCATTGAATATGTAACCGAAGTAAGAATAAAAAAAGCACTCGCACTGTTGAACCAATCCAACTTGCCTATCAGTGCAGTGGCAAGCGAAGTTGGTTATGATAATCTAACGTATTTCTCAAAGCTGTTCAAGAAAACGGTTGGGAGTACCCCTTCGGAATACAGAAGACAAAGGATTAAGTCGGAAAATGAATAAAATAAGTCAGAATACTACAAATCCCTTTTATTAAGGGGTTTTTTTATTGTAATATTTGCAAACGGTTTCTGGACAGTGGTCTGAAATGGGCAAACGGAGGTCTGAGGATTTAAAGAGAAGTGGACGGGCACGATTATATAATGGAGTTGTACGGAAATTCAAAAAAAAGGGGAAATCAAAGTGAAAAAGACAAACAAAGTCATAGCACTGTTAGCTGTAGTTGCCTCGCTGCTTTCCGCCTGCAGTGGCGCTGGCAACAATAGCGCTGAAAACGAACCAAAGGGAACGGCAACTACCGCCAAGCCTGACGAAATCGTATATGCTTTTCCAGTATACGGAACCATACCGGCGGATATGCAGCTCATTGAAGACGAGGTTAACAAGATATCGATCAAAGAAATTAATGTGAAAGCCAAGTTGCTGCCGATCAGCGGCGGAAACTGGGGCGAACAAACTAATCTGATGATCTCCAGCGGAGAAAAGCTTGATCTGATGTCCACACTGGGCTCTTACAATAACATGGTTGCCAAGAAGCAATTGCTGGATATGACAGATTTAATTGACAAGCACGGTCAAGGAATCAAATCCGCTGTAGGAGAGAACTTCTTGAAGGGGACAAAGGTTGATGGCAAAGTCTTTGGCGTAACCGTTGGAAATGGCAAAGCGGCCGTCCCGAATATTGCCATGAGAAAAGACATATTGGACAAGTATGGCTTAAGTATTGACAGCGTGAAAACGATTGAGGATATAGCTAAAATTTACGATGTGGTATCCAAAAAGGAACCGGAGATGGCCATGCTTGTTCCCAACGGGGCAGGAAAGGTTACACTGGCGCCGGATTCGGTATTGTTTCAACCAACATACGATAATCTAGGAGACGGTTTTGGGGTTCTTCTTGGCAACGACAACCACAAGGTCGTCAATTTGTATGAGACGGAGGCCTATAAATCCCTCCTAAAAACGATGAGAGACTGGAATCAAAAGGGATATATCCTGAAGGATGCAGCAACAACAACCGAGACAGCAGTCAATCTGCTCAAAGCAGGTAAAGGATTCTCGGAATTTACTAACGGCGAAGTTGGCCTTGATGCTCAATTGACGAGAAACACAGGACATCCGTTTGTCACGAAGAAGCTGCAGGACCCGCTGATTACTTCGGGAATCATTCAAGGTCTGACCTGGGTTATGCCGGTTACTTCGAAGAATCCAGATGCAGCTATGAAGTTCTTGAATTTAACCTATACGAATCCAAATGTTATTAACTTGATTGACTGGGGCGTCGAGGGCAAGCATTACGAGAAGAAACCGGACGGAACGATTGGTTACCCAAGCGGTGTGAATGCAAGCAATACCGGCTATGGACTGGGTCAGGATTGGTTGATGGGTAATCAACTGATCGCTCACGTATGGGAAGGAAATGATCCGAACAACTACAAGATTCTCGATAAAAATAATAAGACCGCACCCATCTCTAGCGCTCTCGGTTTTTCTTATGACAGTTCCAAGGTTAAAACGGAAATCGCGAATGTAAACAATGCAATCAATCAATATCGTCCAGGGCTTGATACAGGAAGCTTGGATCCGGACCAGTATTTGCCGGAATTTATTTCGAAATTGAAAGCGGCTGGCATGGATAAAATCATCGCTGAAAAACAGAAACAGCTGGATGCCTGGTTTGCCGCAAACCAAAAGTAACACCTTTTAACCATAGGGTACAAATATGAAACCAGAACGCAGACTTTGGTGCATATTTGTACCCCATTTATTCAGCAAGAAGTAGGAAGGTAGGAGACTGACTTTGAGCGCAACGACCAATAGAAGAAAAAGCATGCTTCCTATGTATGTAATGATGCTGCCCGGGCTATTGTATCTGTTGATCAATAACTATATACCGATGAGCGGCCTTTTTATTGCATTTAAGAATGTTGAGTACACCAAGGGGATCTTTCATAGCGATTGGGTGGGATTTGAGAATTTCATGTACCTCTTCAGCACTTCAGATGCATGGGTGATTACGCGAAATACGCTTTTGTATAATGGGGCATTTATTATTTTTGGAACCCTGATAGGGATTACCTTCGGTATTTTGATCAGTGAACTTACAAGTAAGTTTATGTCACGTTTTTATCAAACAGTGCTGCTCTTACCTCAATTAATGTCCATCATTATTATCGCGTATATCGCCTACGCTTTTCTAAGTGTGGACACCGGTTTAATCAACAAAACGATCTTGCCTTTCCTCGGAATCAAACCAATCTCATGGTATACAGAATCTTCTTACTGGCCTTTCATCTTAATCTTTGTCCATTTATGGAAGGGTCTTGGGTACTCATGTATTATTTACCTGGCATCGATTCTTGGCATTGATAAATCCCTGTATGAATCTGCGGAGATTGATGGAGCCGGAAAATGGAGACAGATTGTCACGATTACGTTGCCCATGCTTAAGCCGACTATTATTACATTGGTATTGATGTCAATAGGAACGATATTTTACGCGGATTTTGGTTTGTTCTATCAGATCCCAATGAATTCTGGAGCACTCTACAATACAACAAACGTTATTGATACCTATGTTTACCGGGGATTATTGCAGATGAACGACATCGGAATGGCCTCGGCAGCGGGAGCTTACCAATCCGTTGTAGGATTTTTGCTTATACTCCTAGCCAATTACATTGTCAGAAAAGCAGATAAAGACAATGCCTTATTTTAAGAGGAGGTGGAAAGATTATTATGCTAACAAATAAGCGTACCTTATTTCAAATATGCATTAACATGATATTAACAATAACGGCTTTGGCCAGCATATTGCCGTTTCTATTGCTCGTGATTTCCTCCTTTGCAGATGAAAGAACGTTGACTCTTCATGGCTACTCATTTTTTCCGGAGAAGTTCAGCTTGACCGCCTATAAATATTTGTTCCAACAAAGCTCTATGTTATTGAGAGCTTACGGGATAACAGTTTTGGTTACCGCTCTCGGAACAACTGTGGGATTATTGTTGACATCCATGCTAGCCTATCCGCTCTCAAGAAGAGATTTTTCCAAAAGAAACCTATTCTCTTTCATTGTGTTTTTCACCATGCTTTTCAATGGTGGTTTGGTGCCTTCCTACTTGATGTGGACCGGAGTTTTTCATATAAAAAATACAATTTTCGCATTGATCGTACCTAATTTATTGTTGAATGCTTTTTTCGTATTGCTCATGAAAAATTACTTCTCGAACAATATTCCACCCGAATTGATTGAAGCCGCGGAGATGGATGGAGCTGGGGAGTACAAAGTGTTCTTTCAAATCATACTCCCACTTTCCTTGCCTATCCTGGCAACAGCAGGACTCATGATAGGAATCAATTACTGGAACGATTGGACAAACGGGTTATACTACTTGACTAATCAGAATTTATTCAGCTTGCAAAATGTACTTAACCGAATCCTAAGCAATATCCAATTTCTAAGCACTAGCGCGGTAAGTCAGAAGGTAAATACAGAGCTGCCAAGCACTAGCATACGTATGGCGATCGCTGTTGTCGGTATGCTGCCTATTTTGATGCTATATCCTTTCTTTCAGAGGTATTTTGTAAAAGGTATTACGATAGGTGCTGTAAAAGGTTAGAAAGGGAGATTGCGTATGGATTTTAATAAGAATAGCAAGTGGATCTGGACCGCGGGCCCCTATGATCGGGACAGTGCTACGTTTATATACTTTCGAAAAGAACTTGATCTTCGACAAGATGTAAAATATGCGATTCTCCGAGTTAGTGCAGACTCTAGATATCGCCTTTATATAAATGGCATTTCCATTGCGCAGGGACCGTGCAAAGGAGATGATCAAGTTTGGTTTTATGACGAGGTGGAAGTTAGGGCAGCGCTGCGTTCAGGTGTGAATGTATTCGCTGCAGTTGTCCTCCGTTATCCTACTCAGCACGATAAGGGAAATCATTCCGTTTGGAGAACGGATATGCCAGGATTTTATCTGGATGGAGCAATCATGCTGGAGGATGGAACCGAACTTTCATTTGAGGCCGATGAGACGTGGAAAAGCTTCTATGAGGACCGCATTCAATTAGGCAGGGCAAATCCGTATTTCGACCCATTGTATATTGCTGAGACTGTTGAAGGGGATATTCGTACCTTGGGTTGGAAGCAAGCTGGCTTTCATGATTGCGATTGGGCGGAGACGAAGGCTTATCTGGACAATCAGGTAAGAAAGGCAATCAGCCCTGGCGGTATGACCCCTAGACCGATTCCGTTCCTGTATGAGAAACCGAGAAGGTTCAACAGTGTGGTATGTGCTAGAACACCAGAAACGATTACCGACGAGTGGAAAATGCTTATCGAATCGAGCGGCGCCGTAACGATTCCGCCTAACACGAAAGTTGTAGTCGAAATCAGTGCAGGCAACGAAACGACAGGTTTTCTGGAAACAGCGTTTGTCGGAGGCGAAAGAGCAAAAGTTTCGATTCTTAGCTCGGAAGCCTACGTGTATTCGCGCAAAGACAAGAAAGGGCATATTCCTACTCCCGCGAAGGGAGACCGGACCGATTATATCCATGGACATCTGGAAGGAACGCCGGACACGTACCGTGTCAGCGGGTTCGGTACAATTGATGGGCCTGAGGAATATGAACCCTTCTGGTTTCGAACGTTCCGTTTTGTTCAGATCACCGTGGAAACCGAAGAGGAGCCTTTGACCTTCACGAGGCTAGGCTATCGGGAAACGGGGTATCCGCTTGAGGTACAAACTAAGGTGGAAACCTCGGATGAATCCTTGCAAGCCATCTGGGAGATCAGCGAGCGAACTTTGCGCCTCTGCATGCATGAGACCTATGAGGATTGTCCGTATTATGAACAGCTTCAATATGCGATGGATTCGCGAGCCCAAATCCTGTTTACGTATAACATCGCTGCCGATGATCGGTTGGCAAGAAAGTGTATCGATGATTTTTTCCGTTCCCAGCGTTACGACGGTCTGACCAACAGCTGTTATCCGTCTACCGGACCTAACGTCATCCCGGGATTCGCTATCTACTATATTCTCATGATCCACGACCACATGATGTACTTTGGTGACAAGAAGTTGGTTGAGAAGTATATGCCATCCATAGAAAGAGTTCTGCAGTTCTTTGATCAGCGTTTGGAAAATACGGGACTGACGGCAAGGATCTGAAGGAGGGATGGGGAATCCCTATTGGTCCTTCGTTGATTGGGTAGAGACATGGAACACAGGCGTTCCTAATGCTATTTATAAAGGACCTGTAACCTTCGATTCGCTATTATATCGGATGGGACTTCAGGCGGCAGCGGAATTGGCCAGCTATGTAGAGCGGTTTGATTTGGCGGGGAACTTTCTGAAGAAAGCGGAAAGAATTAAAATGGCGGTACTCGCAAGCTGCATGGGGAGAGATGGTCTTATTCAGGATGGTCCTGGCTTAGATGAATACAGCCAGCATGCCCAGGTGTTTGCGGTATTGACCGATGTCGTGAGCGGAACGAAAGCGACGGAATTGATGGAGCTGGCCTTGACGGATGAAACCTTGGCCCCATGTTCCGTTGCGATGTCCTACTACCTTTTCCGCGCGGTGGAGAAGGCAGGTCTCTATCACAAAACGGATGAGTTGTGGACGCTTTGGAGACAGATGTTGGCGAACAATTTGACGACGTGTGTAGAGGATAACGTGATGGAACGAAGCGACTGTCATGCCTGGGGCTCAATAATTCTATATGAACTTCCAGCAGTTGTTCTGGGGGTGCAGCCGGCAGAACCGGGCTACGCAAGCGTCAGGGTAAGTCCAACTCCGGGCTATTTATCATGGGCGAAAGGCGAAGTGATAACCCCGAAAGGGCTGATCAAAGTTAGTTGGGAAAAGGTAGAGGATGGTAGCATCGATCTCAAAGTAGAGGCACCGGAAGGGATAAGGTATGTGATTTGATATGATAACTTTATCATAAGTAAGTCGCAAAGCAGGCTGTCCAAAAGTCATCGAAGATGACGGAGGGCAGCCTCTATTTATGATCTATAAGAATGATGTCGAAAAAAATAACTACCCAAGTTGTCGATGCTATGTACGAAGGGGCATGTACGAAAGTACAATTCAATTACGGATATGAAATGGTTATAATAGGGGGATAAGGGGGCCAGTCAAGTGAAAAATAGAGCCGAATCCGATCCATTCAGGAAACAACCCCATCCCATAAATGAATTGTTTGAGTCCAGACTGCCGGTCTTGATCTGGGTGTTTCTGGTTTATACCTCAACCATGTTATTGCAAAACTTTAAAGATCCTACCCTCTCCAGTATCTTGTTTACAGTTGTTATCTGGGTCCATGTTTTCTTGCTCTGGAACGCGTACCGAATAACTCCCAAGTTTACCTGGGTATACTTTTTAGTACAGGGAATCATCATTTATGTATGTGCAATTATCATGCCCAAAGGTTCTCCCGCGGTTCTGTTTGGGCTGCTTCCGGTCTTGATCGCGCAAAGTATGGGTATGGCGTACAATGTAAAAAAAAGCATACTCCTAGCCGTTTTGAGTATCATGCTGTTTATTGATTCCATTGTCACCTTGCGAGAGTCAGGGGTGCTCATTCTCCTTCTCCCATTATTTATCATGATGATGATCGTCGTGGTGGCCTATGCCTTTCTATTCTTTCAGCAGGTTCAGGCACGCCTAAGAACCCAAAACTTTTTGTTAGATCTTGAGGCGGCTCATAAGAAGGTGGAAGAGTTAACGCTTTCCAATGAACGTCAACGCATGGCACGCGATTTGCATGATACGCTGGCACAAGGGGTCGCAGGGTTAATTATGCAGTTGGAAGCCGCGGATGCTCATATGACGAAGGGGAACACGGTTAGGACGCATGACATTATCAAGCAGTCCATGAAACAGGCTCGACGTACCTTGGCGGAAGCCAGACGGG
This sequence comes from Paenibacillus sp. J22FR5, assembly GCF_059691975.1. Taxonomy (NCBI): domain Bacteria; kingdom Bacillati; phylum Bacillota; class Bacilli; order Caryophanales; family Paenibacillaceae; genus Paenibacillus; species Paenibacillus sp. J22FR5. The sequence continues at coordinate 27,138 of NZ_JCAUAN010000019.1, forward strand.
CGATTGACGATCTACGTACGAAATCAGCTTCCGTGCTTGATTTCAGGGAAGCGGTTGCCGATGAGGTGCGACATTTTACGGATGCGACGGGGATGTCAGTAGATCTGCAGTTTAATCTCACCAAACCATGTTCCAAGATGGTTGTTGAGCACAGTCTTCAGATCGTGAAGGAATGTCTAACCAATATCGCCCGTCATGCCAAGGCCGAAAAGGTAGGGGTCAAACTATCCGGTCAAGACGGTCTATTTATCCTTGAGGTCAGAGACAATGGAATTGGGTTCAATCCAGATACCATCGGCAGGAAAGCGGGCCATTACGGATTAATTGGCATCCAGGAAAGGGTACGTCTGATTGGAGGAAAGTTAGAAGTATTTAGTAATTCGGCAGGCACGCGCATTCAAATCCAATCCTCATTGGACGAGGGAGAACCTACATGAATCGGTATAACGTTTTAATCGTGGACGACCATTATGTCGTTCGGGAAGGTTTGAAGCTGATCATGGAGACAAACGAGCAGTTTCAAGTTATTGGGGAGGCAGCAAACGGTCAGGAGGCTGTGAATCTTGTTGATGAGCTGCACCCTGATGTGATCTTAATGGATTTGAACATGCCGGTCATGAGCGGTCTCGAAGCCATGGAGATGTTGAAAAAAAAGAACTGCTCAATTCCGGTCATTATTCTGACGACCTACAACGAAGATGAATTAATGGTAAACGGGCTTGCTCTAGGGGCGAAGGGCTATTTGCTGAAGGATGCCAGCCGGGAAGAACTCTTTCGAACGATTGAGTCGGCAGTGAGAGGAGAGACTCTGCTTCAGGCCGATGTGATGGAGAAAGTGTTGGCCGCCAGCGTCAGAGCGCTTCAGAAGCCTCCCTCCGGTCCCAAAGAGATGACGTCCTCGTTGACAGAGAAAGAAGTTTTGATCCTTCAGTCCGTAGCCAGAGGATTCAGAAGCAAAGAAATTGCATTTGACATGGGTATCTCCGAACGTACAGTCAAAGCTCATTTAACCAACATCTACAACAAGCTCGGAGTCGACTCGCGGTCACAAGCGGTCGCAATCGCCTTGGAGCAGGGAATCATTCATAGTTAACCTGAAACATGCGGGAGGGAAGCCTTTCGCATGTTTTTTTGTCGCCTATTTGGTACATAAATTGCCCAAAGGTACATGCACCTTATTTCCCCTATGTACGATGTTGCCTGTCTGCGAAAAGCTTAAAATAAAGGTTAGAAAGAGAATTATTTTGATAGGAGTGACAGATTAATGGCTAAATTTCTGTATCGACTAGGTTTATCGGCGTTTAGGAACCGGGTCAAAGTTATAGTTGGTGGGATCGTCGTTCTATTAATCGCTGCAGGGTTGGTATTGTCGATCGGACCAGCATTCAGTGAAGGTTTTTCTATTCCTGGGCTCAAATCTCAGGACGCAATGGAACTACTTAACAAGGAATTTCCGTCACCGAAGGAAGAGGGCGGGCAAATTCAAATGGTATTTAAGGCACCAGATCAAGAAACCTTGTCCTCCGAATCGGCACAGGAGTTTATTAACAACAATTTAAAAGAGATTGCAAAAGATCCACAAGTTAAATCAATTGTAAGTCCTTATGAGAATCATTCACTAAGTGCAGACCAAAAAATTGGGTTTGCAACCATCACCTACAAAGTCCCAGGTTCGGATGTATCCCAAGAATCGAAGGACGGTGTGGTTCATGTTGCACAATCGATGCGGGATACAGGTTGGCAGGCAGAGTTAACTGGCTCAGGCTATGTGAAGATGGAAGCAGGGGGCTCTACAGAGGCCATTGGTATTTTCGTTGCTTTTATTATTTTGTCTATTACATTCGCTTCTTTCCTAACGGGTATTCTGCCTATTGTAACTGCAATTATAGGACTTGTTCTAGGTATGATCACTGTTTTACTTAGTTCGAATATTATGGATATGACCTCAAATTCTATCTCATTAGCAGCAATGCTCGGTCTGGCAGTAGGAATTGATTACGCCCTCTTTATTGTCTCAAGATACCGTCAACAGCTTGCCGAGGGGTACAACGTACAAGAGTCGATAGCCATCGCCAATGCAACAGCCGGATCCTCGGTTGTATTCGCTGGAATTACCGTTATTATTGGCCTTGCGGGACTCGCGGTAGCTCAGATTCCATTTCTTACTCAAATGGGAATTGCTGCTGCTTTCTGTGTTGTTACAGCTGTTTTGATTGCAATTATTATCATGCCTGCATTACTTGGGCTGCTAGGAGAACGGATCGGCCCCAAAAGGCAAAATCGCTTGCTCAAGATTTTTACAAAAAAAACCAATTCCAATAATCATGAAAACCGCTGGGGTAAATTTGTAACAAGACGCCCATGGGCCATTGTCATTGTTGGTGTTGTCATCCTTGGAATCTTCGCGATGCCTTTCGCTCATTTAAATCTCGGGATGCCGAATGATGCGCAGAAATCGACGGATAAAACGGAACGCCGCGCCTATGATTTGCTCACTGAGGGATACGGCCCGGGGTATCACAGTCCGCTAGTGATTTTAGCCAAAACGGACGGCGGCGAAGAATCGGCTGCAAATTTAGCAACAGTCATTCAATTATTGAAAACATTCCCTAATATCGGTACTGTTGCTCCGGCCGTACCAGGTCCATCCGGGAAAGTAGATCTGATTAGTGTCGTTCCTGCTACAGGCGAACATGATATTGAAACGAAGGAGTTAGTTCAGCTTATCCGTGACCAGTCCCCTGACATTCTGAAACAGAATCACGTTGAACTCCTAGTGACGGGCAGTACGGCCGTTAATATTGATATTTCACAAAAGTTGAATGATGCACTTCCGAAATTTGCTATTGTCGTCGTCGGGCTTGCTTTTATTCTGCTGATGGTCGTATTTCGATCGCTGCTTGTCCCGATTAAAGCGGTTTTGGGCTTTGTCCTTTCCTTGGCAGCAACACTCGGTTTTGTTGTATATGTCGTGCAAGAAGGACATATGGGTGAGTTTTTCGGTTTCCATGCTTCGGGTCCCATTTTAAGTTTTCTTCCAATCATGGTAGTCGGCGTCCTGTTCGGGCTCGCTATGGACTATGAAGTATTCCTGCTCAGCCGAATGCGTGAAGAGTATAAGCACACCGGAAATGCACGCCGTGCTGTTCTTGCTGGGATTAACCACAGTGGATCCGTAGTTACTGCTGCAGGGCTCATCATGATTTCCGTCTTTTTGGGATTTATGTTAACCGAAGATGCTATGGTTAAGTCCATGGGATTCGCTTTCGCCTTCGGAATACTATTTGATGCATTTGTTGTTCGAATGATGATTGTGCCTGCTGTCATGACAATCATGGGGAAATACGCATGGTACTTGCCAAAATGGCTTGACCGCATCCTTCCGAATCTGGATATTGAAGGTGAGTCCATCCTGGAGGAATTGAAAGCCGCAGAGATCGATAAAGTGATCGTGGGGAAGCAAAAAGCAGTTTAACACTTGGGCAGCTGGAAAAAAATAAGGAATACGAAAGCCGGGTCCTATTGAGGATCCGGCTTTTGCTTTATTTTCATGGAAAATAATTCATAACGATTAGCTACTCACCGGGCAGATCAGGCGCAGATTGCTCTGCAGCTGCAGCGACTTCTTCATTCACTTCCTCCGAAGTACTCTCGTTCTCGGTCTCGGTCTCAGTCTCGTTCTCGTTTTCGGTTGGAACTGTGTTCCCCTCTTCGAGTCGTTGAAGTGCATCCAGTCTGTTGCTTAGGCTCTTGATTCTTTCATCAGCTTGGTTGCTATCACCAGATAGTTGCTTCGCATGGCGGAGCAAGGTTTTTACTCGTTCAATTTCGGCTGTATGTGCCATCGTTATGTTGCCTCCCCATAGTCTTTATTCATTTTTGTTCAGCACTAAGGAAAACGATCATCCATAGAAAAGTGTATACTTTTCCACGTTTTACTACAAGGGAAATTAGCATTCTGCCATTCTAGTAAGCGGCAAGAAGAACCATCCAACTATTTGGATGGTTCTTCTTCTTTTTCTCTATCGCAGCTAAAGATTCTACTTGAGCTGTGTGATGTAGTCAAGTGCCTACATTTGACATGAATAAAATTCCCATAATCTTGCATAATAAAAGAAAAGAAGATGGGATGAGCGTGGTGAAGATCGATGCTATTTTCAAACTGGTTCGGAAGGAAGAAGTATCTTTCGGTTCAAGAACAAGTTAATCAGCCGCCTAGCAACACCATAAGTACTTCTTTGGTGCAAAATATAACCTATTTACATAGTCAGTTCAGTCAAACCCCCGATCTGGTTGTACGGCATTTTATCATTAAGAAGTCTGGGGACCAGGCAGCGTTAGTCTACCTAAGTGGACTAGTAGATAAAAACGCAATTAATAATAATGTGCTCCGTCCGCTGCAATTTGAAACGGGAACCGGCACGGTTGACGATATTACGGTAAATGTAGGCCAAATTCAAAGCTTGTATACTTGGCCGCAGGTTGAGAATGCCATTTTGCAAGGCACTAGTGTACTCTTTGTTAATGGGCGAACAAAAGCCTCCGCCTTAGGGACGCAAGGCTGGCCGCAGCGGGCGATTGAAGACTCTCAGATCGAGGCTTCTTTAAAAGGAGCGCATCAAGGCTTTGTTGAAACAGGCAGTCAGAATATTGCCTTAATCCGTCGCTATATTCAAAACCGTGAATTGAAAATTAAGGAACTGGTGGTTGGGCGAAGAGGAAACACCTTAGTTTCTATCTTATATTTAGCTGATGTCGCTCATCCTGAGGTGCTGAAAGAACTGGAAGACCGGATTCAGCAAGTTGATGTCGATGTCATCCTTAACACTGGTGAGTTAGCAGAGTTTATCGAGGACAATCCGTATTCACCATTCCCTCAATTTATTACAACGGAAAGACCGGATGCTGCGGCTTCACAAATATTACAAGGAAGATTCGCTGTTGTCGTAGACTGTTCACCAAGCGTATTGATAGCACCAGTAGCATTTATGGCGTTTTTTCAAAACATCGACGATTACAGCACACGCTGGTCGATCTCTACTTTTATACGACTGCTGCGGATGTTCGCATTTTTCGTCGCTATCTTTTTGCCGGCGTTCTATATTGCCGTCATTTCCTATAACTTCGAGATCATCCCCGTTAAATTACTGCTCACGATTGGCGAGTTCAGAGGTCGAGTACCATTCCCGCCATTTGTGGAAGCGATCATCATGGAGGTAACTCTAGAAATGATGCGGGAGGCTGGAGTGCGTCTCCCTGCTCCCGTTGGGCAAACCGTTGGTATAGTCGGGGGCATTGTTATTGGACAAGCCATCGTTCAGGCAGGACTCATCAGCAATATCATGGTAATTGTCGTTGCCTTCACGGCCATTGCATCGTTCATCCTGCCTAATTATGATATGGTCGCAGCCGTCCGGCTTATCCGCTTCGTCATGATGATAGCTGCCTCCTTGTTCGGCTTTGTTGGCGTCATTATTGCATTGATGACCATGATCGGGCATCTGATTGCGCTCGAATCGCTTGGAACACCGTACGGTACCCCTTTCGCACCGGTACGATTTGCCGATTGGAAAGATACGTTCGTCCGTTTACCGCTGTGGAAAATGGGCAAGCGACCTTTAGGGACAAGAGCGACCCAATCGCAGAGACAAGGATCAAATCGTCCAAAAGGTGATGGGAAATGAAGAAATATGCATTCAACGAGATCACCTCTATGCAATATATTTTTCTGAATAGCGGCATTCAAATCAGTGTTTTCTTTTTGTCGATGCCACGGAAATTAGCCGAAAAGGCAGGTACGGATGGCTGGATCGCACTCATCATCGGCTGGGCTGTTACGGTAGCAGCAAGCTTGATTGTTATTCAGGTGATGAAAAGGTACCCCGAAGGAACATTGTTTGATCTACTAACACGATATTTGGGCAAATGGACAGGCAAGGTGGCTGCCATCTTTTTTGCTCTGTATCTCTTTTATTACGCTTACACTGGGCTCGTTCAGGCGGTATTGCTCACGAAGGCATGGCTTTTGCCGCAAACATCGGCAGCTATCGTCATGCTGTTATTGCTCATTCCCACTTATGTGATTACACGTAATGGACTTCGCGTCTTGGGCAGATATGCGGAAATTGTTTTTATGATCTCCTGGTGGATACCATTTGTATATTTGCTTCTGCTCAAGGACGTCAACTGGCTCAATATGTTTCCTATATTAAAGGAAGGATGGATGCCCGTAATTTCAGCGGTGCCTACAACGTTCTTTTCTTATATCGGATTTGCTACTACGTTTATTTTGTATCCGTTTTTGAAGAACAAACAAAAGGCTTCTAGCGCTATTGTGATCTCCAATACACTGACGATGTTTGGGTATTTGTTCATTACGGTTATCTGTTTTGCCTATTACAGCCCGGATGAAATTCAGAAGTACAACGAACCCATGATTAGTATCTTGGAATCTATCGAGTTTAAGTTTGTAGAACGGATAGGAGTGCTGTTTATCGCATTTTTTTTGCTTATTTTTTCATTAGCATGGATACCCGCTATATACATGGGCGTTTTTTGCACAAGCTGGTTGCTCGGAAAGCAGGATCATCGCAATCATTTGCGGATATTGTGGTTATTCCTTGCTGTGGGTACGTTTTTCTTCTTACCAACATTTAATCAGAGCGATCGCATGAATGATTTTCTTACTCGGGTTGGTTTTGGAATTGAATACGTTTTTCCCGGTTGCTTACTCATCTATTTATGGATGCATGATCGTTTTCAGTGGAGGGAGCGCATATGAACAAACGGCTCCTTCCAATTATGCTCATCGCGATGGTTGTCGTCATCATTCCAGGCTGCAGTGACAGGTTAGATCTGGAAGATTCCTCATTTGCCTTATTAGTAGGTTTTGATCTCGATAAAGAACACGAGTTCATTGTATATAGTACATCTCCTGTTTTCAGTAAAGATGTCGAGAAAAAAACACGTGAACTTAGGGTGAAACCACAGACGAATCGTCAATCAAGAGAAAAACAGGACAGTTATACACAGGGTGTTTTCCAAGGCAGAAGTATTCAAGTCTTACTGATATCTAAGCGAATCCTGCAGCAAGAAAACTGGTTCCGACTAACGGATGTCTGGTTTCGCGACCCCAAAAATTCGTTAACTCCAAGGATCATTGCTTTCGATGGACCTCTCTCTGAAATTATATACCTAAATCCGAAAGATCAGCCGATACTGCCCTTATTGCTGCGGGATATGATCGATACGAAGGACGCCACATCGGAAACGGTAAAGACGACTTTACAGGGGCTGCATCAGCAAATACGTGAGAAGGGTGCCACTCCCATCATCTCGGAAGTTCGAGTGAAAGATAAACAGATTGCAATGACAGGCACGACACTGCTTGATCATGAAGGGAAATTTGCTGATTCTCTGAACATACAGGAAAGTATTCTACTGCGAATATTGCAAAAAAATACGAAAAAGACCGTCAGCTTAACAATTCCCATTCCCGGAGAAATAAAGATCGGACCGTTTCATACAGACAAACTAACTTTAAACGCTGATAACATAAAGGTAAAAATCAAGACCTCCTACCTTAGGGACAACTTTCAGTTCGATATGCACATTAGCATGCGCGTTGGACTATCGGAGCTTATGTTCCCTCACGACGTGCGAAATCATGGGAAAGAGTTGGAGAATAAGATTACCGAACAATTGCAAAAGCAGTTGGAAAGCCTCATAAAGAAAATACAAGCGGATAAAATCGATCCGATAGGGCTTGGGTTCTACGCGCGGGCGCACGAATATAGCCATTTCAAGAATGTGGAAGATCATTGGGGTGAAAAGATGGCCAAAGCCGACATTCATGTTTCCGTGAAAACAATCATAGGCGCTATGGGAACAGTGAAGTAATAGCTCTAAGGGGGGACAGCAAGTGAAAAAATATGCATTGAATGAAATCACCTTCATGCAATATATTTTTCTCAACTTTGGTATGGTAGTGAGCATCGGTTTTTTGTCGCTGCCGCGAGTATTAGCCGAACAGGCAGGTACGTCAGGCTGGATTGCTCTCATCATCGTTTGGTTGATCTCTACTGCAGCGAGTTTGATCGTCATACAGGTGATGAAGAAGTACCCAGATGGCACCTTGTTAGATCTATTGACGGTGTATTTGGGCAAATGGGCAGGCAAAGCGGGAGCCGTCCTATTTGCTCTATATCTTTTTTACTACGGATACACTGGTCTTATCTATACAATATTGATTACAAAACAATATCTTCTGCAGCAAACTCCGGCGTATATCATTATGCTTCTGCTACTTATTCCCACTTATGTCATTGTGCGGAACGGCCCTCGCATATTAGGTAGATATGTGGAAGTGATTATGCTCCTTTCTTTATGGATCCCCTTCGTTTATTTGATTCCGCTTAAGGACGCTCATTGGCTCCGTCTGCTTCCTGTGCTTAAGGAAGGATGGAAGCCTATATTCTCAGCGGTACCTAGCACTTTCTATTATCATGTAGGTTTTTCAACCACGTTTATTCTGTATCCGTTTCTCAAAAACAAGCGGAAGGCCTCAGCCGGAATCGTTATCTCGTATCTACTGACGATGCTCATGTATTTGTTCATTACCGTTATCTGTTTCATCTATTTCAGTCCAGATGAAATTATGGAGTACAACGAACCGACGATCAATGTATTGAAAACGATCGAGTTTAAGTTTATAGCACGGATCGAAGTGATATTTCTTGCGTTTTATTTACTTATCTTTTCATTATCATGGATACCTACGATGTACATGAGCGTTTTTTGCACAACTTGGCTAATCGGAAAGCAGGATCACCGCAATCATTTACGTCTGCTTTGGCTATTCATCGCTGTGGGCACGTATTTCTTCATGCCTACTTATTTCCAGAGCGAACGGATGAATACTTTGCTCGGTCAGATCGGCTTTGTTGTCGAGTACATGGTTCCTGCTTGTTTACTCCTATATGTAATGATACATGATCGTTTGGGGTGGAGGAAGCACTTATGAACAAGCGGCCACTATACGTTTTTGCCATCATTATGATGATGGGTATCGCAACGGGGTGTAGTGACCGGTTGGATTTGGAAGAATCCACAAACAACCTCGCTCTCGGTCTGGATCTCGACAATGAAAACAACTTACTTGTATATTTGCACAGCCCTTCGTACGGTAGAGATATAAAGAAGAAAACACTAGAAATCGAAGTGAAGTCACAAACGATTCGTCAATCGAGAGAGCAGCAAGATCAATTTGCACCAGGTGTTATTACAGGTAGAAAGGTTCAGGTCATGCTTATCGGGAAACGCATCCTGGAACATGAAGACTGGTTCCCGATACTGGACGTCTTCTTTCGTGATATGAAAAATCCATTAACACCAAGAATCATCGCTTTCGATGGAGCTATCTCCGACATTATATACCTACAACCGAAAGATCAGCCGATGTTACCTTTATTGTTGCGGGGGATGGTCGACACGAAAAGTACTAGATCGGAAACGGCAAAAACAACGCTGCAGAAGCTGCATTGGCAAATGTATGAGAAGGGGGTGACACCCTATATCTCCGAAATTCAGTTGGACAAGGACAAACAGATCAGGCTGGCTGGCGTAACGCTGCTAGATCATAAAGGGAAATATACCGCTTCGCTGAGCGCAGAGGAAACCGTATTACTTCAAATATTGAATAAAAACGCCAAAAAGCCTGTTAGCTTAACACTTCCAATTCCTGGAGAAAAGAAGAGCGGTCCATTTCATACAGACCATTTAAGTATATCGGCTCAAGGAATAAAAACGAAAATAAAAACCTCGTACAATCAGAATAAGTTTCGGTTCGATATCAACATTAAAATGCCAGCGGGTCTTACTGAACGTTTATTCCCTTTTGATGTGCGAAAGAATGGAAAAGAATTAGAGAAAATGATTTCTGAACATGTGCAAAAGCAATTCGAGAACCTCATCAAGAACTTTCAGAAGCATCAAATCGATCCGATCGGGCTTGGTCTCTACGCTCGGGCTCATGAATATAGTCAATACAAGAAAGTGGAGGATCATTGGGGAGAAGCGCTGTCAGAGGCAGACATTCATGTTTCCGTTAAGGTTACTATAGGAAGTATGGGACCCATGAAGTGACTGGTCTTGGTTCGTAACTCACCTGATTACCCTATCACTGCTCCAGTAACTACACCTTTAATGGGGGGATTTTCCCCTTTAATTTCCCGCAATGGATTAGCGGCAGTTTCCAATATGCATTCCGGATTGCACCGCATGCGGGGGATTGGAAGGTAGGACGTGTTCAGCAGCAAGCCACTGAAGCATTTATGCCGCTTCAGGTGACCTCCAGTTGGAATCCTTCAGGACCCAAAAGCTATGGCTTCCTGAAGGAAAGCGTAGAGGATGTTCATATCTTATCCTTCAAAAAAGCGGAGCAGGGTGATGCCTACATAGTACGATTCCAAAATCTGCTCGACTTACGCACATCGGTGAGGCTTCCATTCACTGCATCTATCAAGGAAGTAATAGAATGCGATCTTGTCGAACGACACAAGGAAACAGAAGTGGAATTCAGTAGCGAGCATCTTACGGTGACAATGAATCCTTTTGAAATTAAAACGATGAAGCTTCGGTTTGGTTGAAGCCGATGATCATCAAAACAAGAAACAGACAGCTGGTACGCGGCTGTCTGTTTCTTGTTTCATGATCAATTATTTCTCGAAACGAAACGGGCTTTTTTTAGAAAGAAAGTACCATTCTCCCCTCAGGAAAGTTGAAACGCCTATCTCAAGGAATGTGGACACGCTATTATAATGTCCATATATAGAGAAAGCAAGGAGGAAAATCGAAATGAACTATTATTTAAACAAGCAGGAATTGATGGATACGGGGGAACATTATCGTCAAGAGTATCCAGAGCTGGCGGAGGCTTCTATTGAAAAAGCGGAGCAAGCATGTAAGAACAAGTTTCGAGTTCCCTTTACGATGGACATGGATCATTGGGTTGACATGGGGGATCCCATAGATTGGCAGTATAATCCTTCAAAGGATCTCGAATTCACGTGGGTTCTCAATCGGCATTGGTACATGCTGGATTTGGGCAGAGCGTATTTGATGACGCTAAAAGAGGAGTACGTCCATACGTTTGTCAAACACCTGCGAGGCTGGAGGCTGCAGAACCCTGTCCCGAAGAATCTTTCCTATGAGGAAGCTACTTTTTTTCAACAACCGGGGCCTTGGCGCTTATTGGAGGTTGGACTACGTGTTCAATCATGGATATCCGCTTTTAAATACATGGAGGGAAGTCCGGTTATTTCGGATAGCTTCCGAGAAGAGTTTAAATCGGCTTTAGTTGAGCATGCCAATTATTTGACGAGCTATTTGGGGAATACGGAAATCAATCATGCCATCATGCATATGCAGGGCTTATTTATGATTAGCGTTTTTTATAATGACCATCCGAGGGCCTCATTTTGGCGACAATTTGCCACTGAGCGGCTGGAACTGTGCATGGTCCATCAGATTGATCCGGATGGTGTACAATGCGAATTAACGATGCATTATCATAATGGGAGTATTGAGATGTTTGGCACTCCCTATTTACTTGGGAAGGTATCTGGTTATCCGATGTCAGAATGGTATGGAAACAATCTTCGCAGAATGGCAGCATTCACGCATGCGATGATCAGACCCGATCAAGGCTCTACAGCTTTGGGTGATTCCGATCTGATAAGTTCTAGTACGGAGCGTCTTGCCTTATTGGGTGCGATCCTGGAAGATGAGCAATTTATCTCAATGGGCAATATTAGCGCTGAAATTCTTTGGATATTCGGTCGTGACAAGTATGAGACGTTCAAAATACAACAGCAGTCCTACAAACCGCAGCTTCCTGCTACGGTGTCCTTTCCGCAAACGGGGTTTTACATCATGAAGGATGAACAACATTATGTATTTTTTGACGCCGCCTCTATGGGAGGGGCCCATGGACATGCGGATGCCCTGAATTTGGAATGGATGTGGAAGCGCAACCTGCTCTTTCTTGATCCAGGCAGGTATACCTATGAGGAAGGGGAGTGGCGCCGTTATTTCAAGAGCACCCGAGCGCATAATACGGTTACAGTGGATGGGCTGGATCAGACGCCATATGTTTCCACGCAGGAATGGGGAAAACCGCTTGCAGAATGCGTGACGAACCGATGGATCACGGGGGAGGAGTATGATTTTATCGATGCCTCCCATAATGGTTACATGAGGTTGGATGACCCGGTTCTGCATCGCCGATGGCTGCTGCTTTGCAAAGAGAGCAATCTGATGATTATCGTGGACTGGCTGGAAGCCGAAGGTAGGCATGACTTTGAACAGAGGTTTCAGCTTCCTCCCTCCACGAATGTTAGAATTTTGGATGGAGGCCCTCTAGATAACATGCCGAAGACAACGGTTGACTATTCCTCAGACCTTCAACTGCATATGCTTTGGAAAACGAGCAGCGATCAGACAGGTCATTTTACTGTTGTCAGCGAGCAGGGATGGGTTTCTGAAATATATGGTGTCAAAGAGGAAACATCAACCATTGTCGGTAAAGGAACAATGACCGGTAAATTGGGGATCGTGACTGTCTGCACACCGGTTGACTTAGAGGAAAATACGGTACCGCCACAAATAACACGCCTGGAGATTGACCATAGGCGGCAAGATGTCTCGATTTCCTATAAGGATAAGGCGGGAAATCTGGATATTCATATCGATTGTAACGAAATCAACTGGACGCGATAGAAGGGGAAATCTGACGATGTACCTGTTCAGTTATTTCAAAGAGAAAGAGGAGAAATTGTTCTTGGCTTCAAGCAATGACGGCCTGCAATGGGAGGAACGGAACGGAGGAAAGCCTTTATTTGAATCCAGTATTGGAACGAAACAGCTTCGGGATCCATTTCTGCTGGAGGATGAAGAAGGGGTATTTCATCTCATTTGGACGGACGGATGGCGCAGCCGGAGTATCGGCTACGCGCGTTCAAGCGACTTGATCCATTGGCACGATGAAAAGCTGATTCCAGTTATGGAGCACCTACCAACAACACAGAACACTTGGGCTCCGGAAATTTTCTATGACACGGTGCGGGGGGAGTATCGAATTATTTGGTCTTCCACTGTAGGACAGGGTACAAGAAACCACCGGATATGGTCTGTGACGACTCGTAATTTTGAAACCTTTTCGGGGGCATCCCTATTTTTTGATCCCGGATACAACGTAATCGATGCCAGCGTCATGGATCTGGGGGATCACTATTTGATGTTGTATAAAGATGAACGGGGGATTAACGAAAAAGGAACAGCCTATAAGGCGATCCGTTCCTGTCATCTGGCTAAGGAAGAGGATGATACCCCTTCGGTTAGCCATATATCTGACCTTTTGACACCTGCACTTACCGAGGGACCAACGATGTACGTCTTGGAAGAGGGTGGGAGACCAATATGGATCATGCTGGTTGACGGCTTTCAAGAGCAGTATTATAGCGCTTACCGATCATTAGACTTGAAAAAGTGGGAGGACGTTAGCGCAATGATTCAGCTGCCGCGGGGAGCTAGGCATGGTGCTGTCTTGAAGCTTAAATGGGAAAGAGAGCTCTCTCTCTTCTACCTAAATAATTGAATAAACGTGCTAAGCCGCAGAGATATCTTTGCGGCTTATTGCTATGGAGCCGAGGATGAAGGTATCCGATTTTACCCGATGTAACACAGTTGAATTGTCCTACGGTCACAGTTGAATTGCCGCTCCCGTACCCGAGCGGGGTTGTACTATGCTTGGAGTACAAAAACCAAAAGGAGTAGATGCACGATGCGAAAAAGGATGTCGATTTTCAATTCCTATGTATTCATTTTTCCCAGTCTATTTTTGACGTTAGCGCTTGGGATCTATCCGATTGTTTGGGCGCTTAGCTATATGTTTTACGATTATCAAGGGTACGGAGCAAAAAAATTTATTGGACTCGATAATTTTTCGAGATTATTTCGGGATCAAGAATTTTGGCACTCGGTGTATAACACATTCATTTATGCGAGCGGGAAAATCATCATTGTCCTGCCGATTTCACTTATACTTGCTGTCATTTTAAATAAAGGATTGAAAGGTAAAGTGTTTCTGCGCGCCATTTATTTTATGCCGACCATTATTAGTACCTCGGTGATGTCCATCGTATTTTTCACTATTTTTAATTCGTATAACGGATTACTCAATCAATTTCTGATCAAGTATGGCTTGATTTCCAAAGCAGTGGATTGGCTGGGACCGAATTACGCGATGCTGACCGTCATTATTACCGCGATCTGGGGGGCGATCGGCAACTATATGCTGCTTTTCATCGCCGGACTGCAAGGCATTCCCGATGACTTGTATGAGAGTGCATCTATCGATGGAGCGAATGCCGCGCAGAAATTTTGGAGCATTACGATTCCTATGCTGGGTCCAGTTCTACAAATGATCATTATGCTCGCTATCATCACGGCATTGAAAGGCTATGAAAGCATTATGGTGCTGACCGAAGGTGGACCCTTTGGTAAAACCGATGTTATGTATCTCTATGTGTTTAAATTATTTTTCCCGGTTTCCACTTCGTCTGCGACTGTGCAGCAGATCGGCTACGGTAGTGCAGCAGGGTTTGTAACGGCTCTGATTGTCGGGGGAATTACGATTGTCTATTTCTATCTGTCCAAGAGGCTGAATCAGGATTAAAAAGGGGGATTGCAGGATGCATACAACTACGAAATCTGGTGTTATCAGAAGCGGATATGTCATTGGGCAAGCCTTGAAATGGCTATTTTTACTGGTGATCGCTTTCTTTACGCTATTTCCAATCGTTATGGCGATATTGGGTTCATTTAAAACGAATGCAGAGTTAACAACGGGAGCAACCCTGCTGCCCACTGTCTGGCAGTTCTCTAACTACGCAACAGCTTGGAAGCAGGCAAATTTTGCACAGTTTACATGGAACAGCCTTTTTATCAGCACAATTGTGACGATCGGCACACTGCTCGTAGCCTCGATGTCCGCTTATGCTGTCGATCGTACGAGATTCCCTGGTAAACGATTGTACGTGATGCTCCAGGCTAGTACGATGTTTATTTCCATCGGTGCGGTTGTACTAAGGCCGCAGTTCGATCTTATGGTGAAGCTTGGCCTCAATAAATCACTCTGGGGAGTCATTATCATCTTGATCAGCGCGCATGCCACGGTCTATTTTATGCTGATTGGCTTTTTCAAGGCAATTCCCAAAGATCTGGACGAAGCGGCTTACATCGATGGGTGCAATTTCTATACGGTTTACTGGCGAATTATACTTCCGTTATTAAGTCCGGCTCTTGGCGTTACCGCTTTATTCACGTTCCGCGGCGCATGGAATGAATACATTTTGCCTCTGGTATTCACAATGACGAATCCGAAATTGCAAACGTTGACGGTGGGACTGGCCAATTTGCGATACGGAATCGGTGCCGCTGCGGAATCACACCTTATGATGGCGGGCGCGTGTCTTTCTTTCCTTCCGATCCTTGTTGTATACGTATTGGCGAACAAGTCATTTGTCCAAGTGACAGCTGGAAGCGTTAAAGGGTAACCGATTGTAGATACCTCAGGAAAGTGTTTTCTCCCACTATCAAAAGTTGATTTGTCCTTCACGGTTCCAAGTGCTGAGGAATTATGATGAAAGCAGTTACATTTTGGTTTAAAAGCAAGTCTTAAGGTAAACTAAACTAGGAGGGTTTTATAACATGAAGAAAAAAATGGTGTTAAACACGCTGCTTGGCGTAACGATGGTCGCTTCACTAGCGGCTTGCGGTGGACAAACGGCTCAGCCGAAAACGACAGATGCTTCTGCTTCCGCTACCCCAGGAGGAGCGAAGACGAAGCTGTCTTATTGGACAGTTGACCGTCACGATGCCGATTACATGAAGGAAGTCATCAAGAAATTCAATGAAACAAACAAGGACAATATTGAAGTTGAAATGACGGTTCTTGCTGATAACTTTAATCAGTCGGTCGATATTGCTTTTGCAAGCAACCAAGCACCCGACATCTTAAGGACGAATGATTTTTCCGGGTTTGTGAAGAAAGGATATTTACAGCCGATTAACGATATGATGACGGACGAAATGAAGAAGCGGTACAACAATTTGCTGGTTGAAGAGTTAAATACGATGGATGGCAAAATCTACTCACTTCCGCATACGGGGCAATATTGGAGATTGATTTACAACGTTGATCTCTTCCAAAAAGCAGGAATCACCGCACCGCCGAAAACGATCAAAGAATTGGTAGAAGATGCCAAAAAAATTACGGAAGCCGGTAAAGATATTGGCGCCTACGGTTTCGCGGAAAACTTCAAAAACCCTGGGTCTGCCTTCAGCAGGATCGCCAATCCGATCGGATCGCTCAGCGGAACTTCCGTGGTAGATGGCTACAATTACAAAACAGGACTGTTCGATTACACGGTGTACAAGCCGATTGTTGAGGCGCTCCGTCAGATGAAGCAGGACGGCAGCATGCTGCCTGGGGTTGAGTCGCTCGACATTGATCCGCTGCGCGCACAGTTCGCTGCAGGAAAGATCGGTATGTATTTTAATCACTCTGGGGAACCTGCTGTATACCAAAGCCAATTCCCAACAAAAATTAACTGGAGCGCGGCCCTGCCGCCTACGATCGATGGCAGCCAACAAGGGACCGTATCCGTTATTGCCGGGAACTATATCGGTATCAGTAAAAGCACGGCGAATAAAGATAAAGCTTGGAAATTTATGCAATACATTTACAATCTAGATTTCCAAAAGGAATATCATGAAAAAGGTTACGGGATCTCCATTGTGCCGGACGTTAACGCTGTTGCCAAAAAGCCAACAACACCGGGTATCGAAGGCTTTTTACCTACAAAATTCGACGCACTGTACGCTCCAACACCGGTTGGCGTGACGGAAACGAAGGTAGAAGGAATGAAAACTGGTAACGCCATTATGAAATATATGCTTGAAGGCGGAGATTTGGACAAGATCTTAACAGATTTGACGACTCGCTACAATGCCGGATTGGATAAAGCACGTACGGCGGGCGATACGAAAGCCAAAGCGAATCCGAGCTTCGATCCGAATAAGCTGCAGGGCAGCCTTGCAAAGTAAGCTTCATTAGGTGAAAAATGATAACCATAGGGCAAGGGGCGCGCAGCCGAAAGCAGCGCGTCTCTTATCTTTTATCTCTATACGTTTATGAATATCCAGAAGGGGATGGGACAGTTTGAAAAGATGGTACTATCAGCTTTCTCTCCGCCAACGGCTGCGTATTTCCGTTTTGATGCTGACAATTCTCTCCATTGCGCTTACGGGTATTATGTCTTATTGGATTGCCTTTCGATCGACAGAAAGGGGGGCGTTTATTTCCAGTCAGAATACGCTGAATAAATCGGCACGCGTACTGGACGAAAAGCTGCGGCATATCATTGTGGCAACCTCCTCCATGATGCTTAGTGATCCGTTCAAGCTGGCCATGGATGATGTGGCGGCAAATGATGGGACAAACTATTATACACGGTTATCTTCACTGCAAACGCCGTTTGGACAAATGAAATTGATTGAACCTTCCATTCAATCCGTCTTAGTAGATACGCCGATCGGCGAACTGTTTGCTACAAATGATCTTCGAAACAGTCAGGTTCGACTCAAGAATACAGCCATAGCTCCTTATTTGGATAGCCCTGATCGAGTTGTTTGGGTGGAAGACCATGAGGATCTCCTCTTCTCCGGGAAGCAAAGGGTCATCTCTATGATCATGAAGCCAGTCACCGAATATAAATTTCGCGAAGTTAATGTTGTCGTTAATGTGAAAGAAGACGCATTACGCAGTGTCGTCACCGACGATTTGCTCGACCATGCCAGTACTTATTTTCTGATCTCACGGAACGGTGAGACTGTTCTACCCATAAACAGCCAAAAGTCTGTATTTCAAGATGACCCGGCTTTTCTAGAGCAGTTACAGGCTCAAGACCGCGGATTTTTCAAATATAACCTCGAAGGCAAGCCCTATCTAGTCAATTATTCGCGGCTTACGATGACCGATAATTGGACGATGGTTAGTCTGCAAACGCAATCGGATTTGCTTCGCCAGGTGAACAAGATCAAAACAACCACACTGATCATCATGTTGTGCTGTGTCGTATTGGCATTCGTACTGTCCAATGTCATCTCGAGCGTGCTTCTGAAGCCGCTGCATAAACTGCAAGGGTTGATGAGGAAGGTTGAAAATAATAATCTGGATGTAAGGTTTTCCAGCAAGTACCAAGATGAGGTTACGCAAGTAGGGTTAAAGTTTAACCGGATGCTGGAAGAAATCGCTTCACTCATTGAGAACGTCAAAGATGCTGAGTTCGAGAAACGCAAGATGGAGGTAAAGGCGCTCCAGGCGCAAATCGATCCGCATTTTCTATATAACACATTAAACACAATTCTTTGGAAGTCAGAAAGCTCCCAGAATCATGATGTTACCGAAATGATCACTTCGCTCTCGCTGCTGTTCCAGTTAGGTCTCAACGGCGGACACGAGTTGACAACGCTAGCTATGGAAATCGACCACGTCAGGCAGTATCTGATTATTCAGCAAAAATGCTATGAGGATCTGTTTGAATACACGATTGAGCTGGAGGATGAGTCCCTGCTGGAGGAACCGATATTGAAAATTATCTTGCAGCCTTTGGTAGAAAACTCCATTCTACATGGCTTTCAAGAAATGGAGGAAACAGGAACCATTAAGATCTCTATAACACGTACGGATTCAAGTTTGCGGCTTCGAGTTGAGGATAATGGTGCAGGCATGGACGTCCAACCCGTCATGGCGGATATGCGGCTAGAGCAAGCGCACCAAAAAAGCTATGCACTCCGCAACGTCTATGGCCGATTGCGGCTGCATTACGGTAATGAAGCGGATATCGAAATGAGCAGCGAACCCTATGTATCTACCTCGGTCACTCTAACAATACCACTAGCAGGTGAGGGATATATCAAATGACGACAGAACTTAGGATGTGTGTAATTGATGATATTAAGACTGTGGTGGATGGGATCGCGAGTCAAATCAATTGGGAAACGCATGGCATTCGCATTGTAGGAACAGCGAGCAACGGTGAGAAAGGCATTGAACTCATCGAGAGAACAGAGCCCCACATTGTCTTGACCGATATTCGCATGCCGAAACTCAACGGTTTGGAAATGACAAAGCAGGTATTGACAAAGTTTCCACGCACGAGAATCATTTTTTTAAGTGGATACACCGATTTTCAGTATGCGCAGCAAGCCGTTCAACTCGGTGCGTTTGATTACATTGTCAAACCGATTACACCGAAGAAAATTATCGAAGTGGTCTTAAAGGCAAGGATGTCGATCGAAGAGGAAATGGGGGAAACTCAGCGCTATCAGGAGATGGAAAGAAAACTTCGGGAAAGCTTGCCATATTTAAGGCAGGAATATTTCCAACTGCTGCTGCAATTTCGAACGACTCCCGAACTAGCGGCCAAACGTTGGGATTTCTTGAACATCGGACTGGAACGGGAGCGCTTTGTTGTTATGCTGACGGAAATTGATCAGTTCGCTGAACAGACGGAAACTTTACCTGTGCAGGAGGTAGAGCTAATCCGGTTTACGGTGCAAAATATTTTGGAAGAAAGCTTAAGGAGGTTTACCAAAGGATTTGTGTTCCGTGATAACACGAACCGGTTTGTAGTCATATTCAATCCGCCGGATTCGCTAAGCGTGGAAGCCATTTCGGAGCAGTGCCGTGAAAATGTTGCAAAGTATTCCAGATACACCGTATCCCTAGGCCTTGGGGAAGAAGTTTTGGCGATCCATCAAATTTCGTATTCTTATGCGCAAGCGATTGCTGCCCTTTCGTATAGTTTCTACACTGGCGGCAACACTGTCTACAGTTATCAAAATATGAGCCCAAACCATCAGACTGTTCCGCGCTACTCCCTGGAAAAGGAGAAAGAGCTCTCTTATTGCCTGCGGTCTGGAAACTTAAATAAAGCATGTGCCATTGTGGACGAGCTATTTGAGGAAACGGTTACGACCTCCGTGCCTCCGGCTCCAGAGGTGGTTAAGGGGTACTATGATGATCTGGCCTTCCTGATCAAACGTGTTTTCTCAGAGAAGCTAACGGATGAAGAAATGAAACAAGTCGAACGTCATTTCATGTATATCAAAAATCTTTCCTTCTACAAGCTGAAGGAGCTCCAAGGAAACATCAAGGAACTGTGCAGGATCGGCTGCGAATTAATTCAGAAGCAACACGTAGAAGATACGAATCAAGTCGTAGAACAAGTGATTCAGCACATACGTCAAAATGTGGCCTCTAACATGACAGTTATTGATTACGCCAAACTGGTTTTTTTGAGCGGCAGTTATTTTGCCAATCTGTTTAAGAAAGTTACGGGGTTGACCGTTGTACAGTTTGTGACAACAGAACGGATGGAGCAGGCCAAGCTTATGCTCGCCCAAGGCAAACAAGTTCAAGAAATCGCACAAGCACTCGGATACGAAGACAGGCCGCATTTCAGTGAACTGTTTAAAAAACATACAGGCATGACGCCATCCGAATTCAAACAGCTATATAGCGCAAAAGGATAGAAACCGACTTTATTGGACACCCCATAGAGAAGATGATATCTTAACTTCAATATAAGGGCTTCTCCTATGCGGCATATTTGCCGAAAGGGGAAGCCCTTATTGTGTGTCTATCAGCACACCAATGATACCGCCGATGCGCTAACCATGTGCAGATTCTGTGCAAAAGTCGTTATTTTGCATAGAAAAAGTCGTAATTATGGTAAGTATCCAGTCGTATAATGCATCATAATTATGTTAATCATTAAATAAAATTATTAATCCATAGGGGGATTGAGCAACGATGAGTAAATCCGCAAAAGTAACGATCCATGCCGACCGAAAGCAGTTCCCGGTCAGCCCGACCATGTACGGCTTGTTCTTTGAGGAGATTAACCATGCCGGCGATGGTGGGCTCTATGCCGAGCTGATCAACAACCGCTCGTTTGAGGATATGATCGTTCCTGACCGGTGCCATGTGGATGGATGCACGATGCATACGCCTGCTGGCTGGACAAGCCCATTCGATAATTCCGATCCGATACCGGGCTGGCAGCTGGTTCTCAAAGAAGGCACAGAAGCCAGCATGCAGTTGGATAATTCCCAGCCGCTCAATGCAGCCAATCCGCTCTCGCTTCGTGTCGATATTGCGTGTACGGAAGGTGGCCGAGCTGCGGTCTGCAATAGCGGATTCTGGGGGATTCCCGTTCATGCCGGGGCCAAATACGAGTTGTCCTTCTACGCGAGGAAAGATGCAGGTTTCTCTGGTTTCCTGGACATTACGTTAGAGGATTCATCTGGAACAGCGGTTCATGCCTCGCAATCGGTCTGCATTGGATCTGAGCAGTGGCAGAAAATGGAGCTGACGCTCGAAAGCAAGGACAGTAATCCTGACGCGCGGCTTGTCATCTCTTCCAGAACGTGCGGAACGTACTGGTTGGAGCTGGTATCGTTGTTTCCAGCCGATACGTTCCAAAAGCGGAAGAATGGCCTTCGCTCTGATCTTGTCAGCATGCTCCAGGGGCTTGCGCCGACGTTCCTCCGGTTTCCCGGGGGCTGCTTCGTTGAGGGCTTCTCTGTGGAGAGCGCATACAGATGGAAGAAGACCATCGGCGACCTATCGGAGCGGATATCCCACTGGACACTGTGGCATTACCGGACGACGAACGGACTCGGCTATTACGAATATTTGCTAATGGCCGAAGATATGGGGCTGGAAATGATGTTTGTCGTCAACTGCGGGCTGACTTGCCAAGGCAGGCCCGGCGAGCTTATACCTATGGACGAGCTGGATGAATGGGTGCAGGATATGCTTGATGCCATTGAATATGCCAACGGTCCGGTCACGAGTAAGTGGGGAGCTTTGCGGGCGCAGCATGGCCACCCCGAGCCATTTGGCCTGAAGTATATCGAGATCGGCAACGAGAATTTCGGTCCTGAGTATAACGTCCGCTACAAGGTGTTCTACGACGCGGTGAAGGCGGCCTACCCAGAAATCGTAACGATCTGGAACACCCATTGGGAGGTCGGCACAGAAACAAAGGATCTGCCGGTCGAAATTGTGGATGAGCATTTCTATGCAGATAATGAATTCTATCAGCTGTATCATGACATGTACGACCATTATGACCGCAGCGGCCCGAAAATCTATGTCGGTGAATATGCGATGATTGTCGACAATAAGAACGGAACACTACAGGGAGCGTTAAGCGAAGCCGCCTTTATGACCGGCATGGAGCGCAATCAGGACATTGTTGTCATGTCCTCTTATGCCCCTCTGTTTGCGAATATCCATCATACGGTGTGGGACCCGAATTTAATTTATTTTGACAGTACCCGAGCGTACGGTACGCCATCCTACTATGTGCAGAAGCTGTTCGGAGAGAATCGCGGTGAATTCGTCGTGGAGAGCCAGGTCACATCAGATCATCTTCCTCCGCGTATTCACGGCGGCTTAGGGCTTAGCTTGAGCGAGCTTGGGCTGGTAAAGGACTTGCGTATCTCGTCTGGGAGCGATACCTTGTTACAGCTGGAACGTCTTAGCGAGCAATCGTCATCCTCCCGTGTTTTTCATAATGCTCTGTGGATCGGCGATGCCTCGTGGCAGCAAATGGAGGTCACGTTGAACGTAAAGCTTGATGAGCATGGATTGAAGCTGCGCTTCCTCGACCGCCATCAGCAGTGGGAGAAGCAGAATTATTTTCTGTGGGAGCTGGAGCCATCTGGTGACAGCCGGCTTGTCCGCATCGTGGGATGGTCGCGCGTCAAGCTGGCAGCGGATGCGAAGGTCAGCATCACGCCCGCTGAGTACCAGCAGCTGCGTATCGTTGTCGGCCGCGACCAGGTCAGTTGTTACCTAGACGGACAACTCGTCCATGAGCATGCCTATGGCGCCATTCCTTATTTGACCTCGGTTACGACGTTGGATGAGACGAACAACGAGCTGATCGTGAAGCTGGTTAATCCGTCCGCATCTGTCATTCATACAGAGCTGGATATCCGTGGTACGAACATGAAGGAAATCGCCGGAAAACAACTGCTCTTAACAGCCGATGAGCCAGATGCGTACAATACCATGGAACAGATGACACGCGTGGTGCCGACCTCTTCCTCGCTCCATTTGGACGGCAGATTGTATCCTGTACCTGCCCACGCAGTCGTGATTTTGAAGATTAAGCTAGGACTTTGACGGGGCAAGTCCCGGATTGTAGAAGAGAAACCCGAACCGCCATAATGAGGACGGTTCGGGTTTCTTTTCTCTCACATACCAGCTTGTAGCTTGTATGTTATCCTGCATTCGCCACCGTCAGGAGTATTCCGGCGGTGGCCTATTTGCGTGGGTTCACATCAGTTTGCGATATTGAGCGGGGGCGACGCCAACAACTTTCTTGAAATGCTTGTAGAAATGGGCCGTATCCCAGTAGCCTACGGCTTTGGCGATATCCTGCGTTTTCAAGGATGTTGTTCTCATCAGATTCATCGCTTTTTCGATGCGGAACCGATTTAGATAATCGGAGAACGTTTGATTGGTTTCCTTTTGGAATAACTGACCCAAATAAACGGGATGGATACGAAACGTTTGCCCTAAAGTTTTCAGTGAAAAATCCTCCATATAACAACGCTGTACATAATCCTGAACCTGTCTGATGACCGGACTCTTCTCCATTCTTAGGCTCAAAGCCTGTGAAACCACGTCCCCCATCGCATGGACGAGGCCTTTCAGTTGTTCCATGGTGGTCGCAACGCTGATTTGGTTCATAATGTCATGGTACGTTTGCGAGACCGGATGGCTCT
Source organism: Paenibacillus sp. J22FR5 (assembly GCF_059691975.1). NCBI lineage: Bacteria > Bacillati > Bacillota > Bacilli > Caryophanales > Paenibacillaceae > Paenibacillus > Paenibacillus sp. J22FR5. Next base: position 51,066 of record NZ_JCAUAN010000019.1, read on the forward strand.
GTTCGAAATCATTCAGCCATTTTTTCATTTGAATAATGAGTTCGACGACGGAATGTCGAAGCACCGCAGGCGAAATGCCTTCAATTTGTGAGAAAGTAGCAAAGTAATCGCTAATTTGCTGATGAAGTGCCTGGTCATCAGAAGCGTGGGCTAGAAGCAGATATTCTTGAGGATCGACCACAAACGAGTCTTGGTTGCTGCCGTTGGTCGAAGTGATGCGTTCAAAGTCCAACAGCCTCTCATGGGGAAAAAGCAGTTCGTACTCCAATGCATGCAAGGCATTACGGTAACTGACCGGCACATCCTCGAAATCCGATTCCACAGAGCCTAATGCGATTGTTGGACGTAAGCCCAGCGTCGTGAATAACAACTCAGCGAACTGATCCATATAGGATCGCAAATCGGCCAGTTTGTTGGAAAAGCTCCCGCCGGCATCCAATACGAGAACGACATGATCATCAATATTCTGAAAGATGAGAAAGGGAATATCGTTGTTTTCCATGAAAGTGGCGGCCATCCTTCGGATATGGAGGGCTTGCCTAGGGAAAGTTGCAGCATCATCCGCGCTGGGTTTGACAATTGCTGCGATGACGGACGGAACGTTAAGCTGCAGCTGCAGGAAGTCGGATCTCAGCTTCCATTGCTCGCTGCCGATACGGCCTGTGACCCAACGGTACAGGATGTTATCTTTCAGCAATTCTCGCTGATCCTGATCCAACATATCGATTTTGGAACGGTTCAGCTTCTCAACGGTATTGAGTAGGGTTTGTGTAAGCTCCTCGAAATGAATGGGTTTCAGCAAATAATTCTCGATGCCAATGCGCATGCCTTGGCGAATATAATCGAATTCATTGTAGCCGCTGAGAATAATGCATTTCAGCTCCGGGTTTCTTTCTTTGAGAATGCGCAGCAGCTCGAGACCATTCATTTCCGGCATCGCAATGTCCGTAATCAGAATATCAACGTGAGCGTTTTGCTGTTCAATTTGCGCAAGGGCATCAACGCCGTTCTCAGCTTTCCCCGCCAAAACGAGCTTAAGGGACTGCCACTCTATAAGACTGGCAAGTCCGTCGAGGATGAAGGGTTCGTCATCGACAATCCAAACATTAAGCATGAAATATCCCCCCTTCATATGGAAGCCGTACGCGAACGATCGTCCCTGCGTTCGGACGGCTGCTAATCTCTAAACCGAATCCTTCCCCGTAGATCAGCCGAATCCGTTCATGAACGTTGCGCAGGCCAAGTGAAGGGGAGGCGCTAGCATGCCCTTTTCCCGCAAGCAAGTCTTGTAGTGTGGTAAGACGCTCCGGAGCCATGCCTGCTCCGTTATCACTAACCTCTATGATAAGGGAAGATGTAGTATCATCGGCATGCGCATGGATGCTTATCATATTGCCGGATCTGGCTGTCCGGATGCCATGCACGATAGCATTCTCAACCAACGGCTGCAATAGGAGCTTGAACACGCGAAATTTATGAAAACCTTCCTCGATCGAGATGCGGTAATCGATTTTGTCTCTATAGCGAACACGGTACAATTCGAGAAATTGCCTGCAATACTCGGACTCCTCCTCAAGCGTAACACTCGTCTCCGGCTTCACCGCATAACGAAACAGCGTTCCAAGCAAGTACAGCATCTCCCCTGCGACATCCGCACCGTTCTTTAGTGCGCTCATGCGGATTGCTTCCAGTGTATTGTACAAAAAATGTGGATTGATTTGCGCCTGAAAAGCGATCAATTCCGCTTGCTTCTGCTTGATATCGGAAACGTAAACCTGATTGATATGACTCATTAATTCCTCGCACATGCGGTTGAAGCTGCGGGATATGTCATCTAACTCGTCTTTGCGTCCAGTCGGCACGCGGACTGTCAGATTACCATGCTGGGCCAGCTTCATGGCCCTGACGATTTCTCGTGTTCGCTTGGAATAGCGGTACATGGCGATGTACGAGAAAATGATCGTTAACGCGATGCCGATTCCTGTAATTGTGATTACTCTGTTCCGGAAATGGGAGTAACGATGCTCTAGCTCCGATAAGGGCACGATACCGCTAACAAGGACGTTGGATTTTGCCGATCGCATCGTTGACGTATACGATTTCTCATCTAATCCGCTTAAGCCGGAAGACGCTTTTAATTGTTCAGTGAACGGATAATTTCTCCCATCGTAACGATGCTGGGAGTCATAGATGACTTGGCCATTCGGGAATAGCACCAAACTGTGGCCCATCAGCTCCTCGCTGCTCATGTCCAGAACCCGGCGGATACTGTCCGGTTGATAAGTAATCAGGAGAACTCCATCGGTTTGGAGGGTATCCGGATCATTAAGATCCATGGCAAAGGTATAGGCACCCGCTTTGGATATGCTTAGGATGGGTGCGATCCCAAGGGAGTGGACACTGGACATTTTCTCCAGACGCATGCGGCTGACGGCTTCCGCAACGGTTTGATTTTCTTCCCGCAGCATGCGTAAATTTTGGGTTTTGTCCTTGTTAAAAGTGAAAAGAAACGACATCTTGCGGCTGTACAACGCGATTTGAAGGATATCCGAATCGTGCTCCAACTGAGTGCGGATGAAGGTTTCCACATTCGTGTCCACGCTGCTGTTACTAGCTATGTATTTATTGAACCGGTTTTGAATATAAAACTGCAAATCATTGCGAAGAAAGAACAGCATGTCATTCAGCAATGTCTGATTCTGATAAAGCTGGAAGACGATTTCATGGGATTGATCCGACTGGCGATCCAGATAACGGGTGACACTGTCAACGGCCTGTCGCTGTGAGCCGAGCTCTTTTTGCAGCAGAGAATTGGTTGAATATTTGTAAACAAGCACGGCCATTGAACAGAAGGTGACGATCGTAATGCTGGAAAAAATAAGCAGGATCTGATTAAAGAGACGCGTACGAAAAAAAATGAAATGAAATTTGGATAGCCTGGACGTAGCGATCATCTCCATGGAAGAATTTCGAACGATGTAGCTCTACGATAACATGAAGCAGTTGCCCTATCAATTGAGGCGGAGGCAGCTAACTTTAATTTTTACAACAAAGCTTAAGTATGTTCACTATTTTTGGGTGAATGCCCTGTGATAGATTGAATTTGCGAGGCACAGACAGATGAAAAAGGGGAATGACAATATGCGGCGATTTGTGCGAGAAATGGGGAGGAATAAAGCGTTTTTGCTTATGGTATTACCGGGAACCCTCTGGTTTCTTATCTTTTGTTATTTACCGATGCCTGGTGCCCTTCTGGCTTTCAAGGAATACCGGTTGGATCAAGGCGGATTCTTCTCCGGGCTGATCCACTCCAAATGGGTAGGCTTCAAAAACTTTGAATTTTTGTTTCATGCACATGACGCTTTCATCATTACAAGAAACACAGTACTATACAATCTGGTTTTTATATTCCTCGGTTTGGTTCTGTCCGTCACCATGGCGATCATTTTATTTAATCTGACTCAGAAAAAGCTCGCGAAGTTTTACCAAACGGCGATGTTTATGCCCTATTTTCTCTCGTGGGTCATCGTCAGTTACTTTGCTTTCAGTTTCCTAAGCGTGGACAAAGGGATCTTGAATCAATTGCTTGCTTGGTTCGGGGCGGAGCCGATTGCGTGGTATGCGGAAATGAAATATTGGCCGTTCATCCTCGTCTTCATGAGCATGTGGAAGGGGATCGGCTATTCGAGTGTCGTCTATTTGGCTGCCATATCGGGTATCGATAAATCCTATTACGAAGCAGCAATGATTGATGGTGCGAATAAATGGCAGCAGACAATCAAGATTACAGTTCCGCTAATTCGTCCGATGATGGTAATCCTGACGATTCTGGCGATTGGCGGTATTTTCAGAGCTGACTTCGGGCTCTTTTACCAAATTCCACGCGATTCGGGGATGCTGTACCCAGTAACGAATGTTATCGATACGTACGTCTATCGTTCCATGAAGGTGCTTGGTGATTTCGGCTTGGCGGCGGCTGCAGGTTTTTATCAATCTGTGATCGGATTTATTCTGGTCGTTGGGGCGAACTGGACGGTGAAAAAGGTGAATGAGGATCAAGCGCTTTTCTAAACGTCATTTCTAAATAATTTCTGGAAGGGGACTTACCCATGATGCCATCTACACAACCGGGGAAACTGCGCAGTATCCATCGCCTTCCGTTCGGTTGGAACGCTTTGCTCCATTGTATTGCCGGTTCGTTCGCGGCTGCCTGCCTGTTTCCGTTCCTGTTTGTTATCGTTATATCGTTTACGGATGAGAACTCATTGGCGCAGAAGGGATACCGGATATTACCTGAGAAATGGAGCCTGCATGCATATTCCTATATTTTCAAAACCGGTGATCAATTGTTTCATTCCTATGGGGTAACCTTATTTGTCACCGTTGCAGGTACAGCCCTCACAGTCATCATGACGACGTTATACGCGTATGCGCTCTCACGCAAAAGTTTTGCTTATCGCAAGTTTTTCACTTTCCTCGCTTTTTTTACGATGCTGTTCGGCGGGGGGCTAGTCCCAACCTATATTATCTCCGCTCAATTGCTTCATTTGAAAGATACGATCTGGGCGCTAATTCTGCCAATGGCGCTGAATGCCTATAATATCGTGATTCTTCGAACGTTTTTCCAGACGATGATTCCTGACCCGATTATTGAATCCGGCAAGATCGATGGAGCGAGCGAGTTCAGAATCCTTTTCAACTTGGTTCTGCCGTTAGCACTTCCCGGACTGGCAACCATTGCGCTTTTTAGTACACTCGGATATTGGAATGATTGGTTCAACGCTTTGCTTTACATCGATTCGAACCGGCTCGTCCCGCTTCAATCATTGTTGATGCGTATTGAAACGAGCATGCAGTTTATTATTCAGAATTCAGCCGTGCTGAACAGCGGTCAAAGCCGGGAAATGCTTCGTTCGCTTCCGCAGGAGACTTCTCGTATGGCGATGGTTGTACTGGCTACAGGTCCCATCGTGTTAGCATATCCATTTTTTCAGCGTTACTTTGTTGAAGGTCTAACGATCGGTGCGGTTAAGGATTGACGACACTCATGCTTGAAAGGTTTTGGCGGCTTGAAGGGTTTTACTCTTCAGGTGTTAAAATAAACATTCAGATGGAAAAGGGAGATGGTCAGATTGAAGAGAAAGTGGGCAAGCGTTATGTTGTCCGCCCTCCTAGCAGGTGCGGTTTTGGCAGGTTGTACAAACAGCAGCGAGAAAAGCAGTCCAGCAGCCGCAAGTCCGGGCGCGACTCAGGCATCGGTCGAAGGTCCGGTTAAATTAATTTGGTATACAATTGGTACCCCGCCCAAAGACCTTGCGAAAGTTAATGATGAAATCAACAAGTATATCAAGGATAAAATTAACGCGACCGTCGAAATGAAAATGCTCGATTGGGGGGATTACTCTCAAAAAATGCAGATCATTATCGCATCTGGCGAGGCTTATGACATTGCTTTCACTAGTTCGTGGGCCAATGATTACTTTGCTAACGCCAAGAAGGGTGCTTTTTATGAACTTGATAAGCTGTTGACGGATAAAGGGCAAGGCATTAAGCAAGCACTCAATCCGGCTTTCCTAGAAGGGACGAAGGTGAACGGGCATAACTATGGGCTGCCGACGAACAAAGAACTCCCACAGCAGCGCGTATTCCGCTTTAACAAAACTTACGTAGACAAGTACAAATTGGACGTGTCCAAGGTTCGAAAGATTCAGGATCTTGAGCCGTTGCTGAAAACGTTTAAAGAAAACGAACCCAATATCCCTCCGATTCCTGCGAAAATTGCCGAGTTTCTGCCCTATGATCTTCCTTTCAGCGATCTGCCGTTCATCGGTGTTTCACTCGATACCAAAGATTATAAGCTTGTCAATGTATGGGATACACCGGAGGCTGCAAGCTACTTGGAGACGATGAACAAATACTATAAGGCTGGTTATTTGCCTAAAGACGTGGCAACGCAAAACGATGCCGGCGATTATTTTAAAACAGGCAAATGGCTCGTGGATGTAGCGGATTCCCAGCCGTATGCGGATAATTTATGGAGTAGTGATGCAGGCTATGGCGTCGTCAGTATGCCCATGCATGATCCAATTACATTCAATTGGTCCGTCGCCGGTTCGCTGCAGGCCATCAATGCGAAATCCAAGCACCCTGAAAAAGCAATGGAGTTTCTGAATTTACTGTACACGGACGCGAATTTAATTAATTTAATCGATTATGGCATCGAAAACGTACATTATAAAAAGTCTGGGACCACCTCCAAAGAAGCCATTCCGGACAGTGGCTATGGTTTTCCTGCTTTCTCCGTAGGCAATTTGATGCTGACCTATTTAAACACGAATGACCCTGCGGACAAGTGGGCGAAGTTTAAAGTGTTCAATGAATCGGCTAAGAACGCTCCGTTATTAGGCTTCCAGTTGGACACCTCCAAGATCACAACAGAAATAGCTAACTTGAAAAATGCCAAGGACGCCGTTTATAATGCATTGTTTTCAGGAACCATTGACCCTAAGGAAAATTTACCCAAAGTGAAGCAAAAGCTTAAGGACAATGGACTCGACAAAGTGATGGCCGAAATCCAACAGCAAGTCAACGATTGGCGTGCCAAGAAGTAAAGCATAAAAGGATAGAAGAAGACCAAACAAGCCGCGACTTACGTTGCGGCTTGTTTTCGGTTTTTTGTTTATCAATCAACATATTTTAGTTAAACGAATAACTAATAAATTGATTTTATCGGAAAAAGATAGCGCTACCATATTGCTAATTACAATTTACTGACATATAATCTAGTTAAACGTGTAACTAAAGAGGGCTGACATATGAAAAAACCAACCATTAAAGATGTTGCCAAAGCCGCAGGTGTCTCAGCAGCAGCAGTTTCCTATGCGTTAAACGGCAGAATCGATAAAGTCTCCAGTGAGACGATCGAGCGCATTAAACAAATCATTGAAACCATGAACTACATACCCGATTTTTCGGCGAGAAGTCTGGTCAAAAATCAATCCAAGCTTATTGGTATTGTCATTCCGCAGACAGAATCACATAAACAGCTTATTCTCGAGAACCCATTCTATAGTGAGATGATTAGCGGAATTGAAGGTAAGCTGCGCGAGTACGGGTACCATCTGCTGCTATCGGGCGTTAACCAAGGCGAAAGCTATTTGGATCTATCTGTACAACGTAACCTTGACGGCGCGATTATGATGGGGATTTATCCGGAGCCGTTTTATGACGGTTTCAAAAAAATCAACATCCCGATCGTGCTGATCGACAGCTACATTAACGACAGCTATTTCAAGCGAATCGGCATTGACGATGAGTATGGCGGGTTTTTGGCAACGAAGTACCTGATTGATAAAGGACATTCCAATATTGGACTCGTGACGGGAGCGATTCGGAAGGACGGTGTGGTTGAGAAGCGTTTTTTAGGCTATAAACGTGCAATCCGTGAATCGAATTTCTTTTACAATCCGGACTATGTATTCGAGGAATCAATGAGCTATGAACATGGCATAACAACGGGCCGGCTAATCGCAAACAAGTTCCCCGAAATAACGGCTGTGTTCGCGACAGGAGATATGGTTGCATTCGGTGTGATTCGGGGCCTGATGGATATGGGCAAACAAGTTCCGGAAGACATATCTGTCATCGGTTTCGATGATATTTCGATGTCTAAGATGTTCATTCCGCCGCTCACAACGATACGTCAAGATATTACCAAGAAGGGCGCTACCGCTGCAGAGCATCTGATCAACATGATCCAAGGCGAAGTGGAACAAGAAGCGAGTGAAATTATGCTGCCACTAACGATTGTGGAAAGATCGACAGTGAAGGTCAAAGAATAACGAATCTTTGAACGGAAAAGGAGAAGATCATGGTAGGACAAAAGAGACTATCGAGAGCAGCTGTCATCATTGGATTTTTATTTCCGAGCTTAGCGGGTTTGCTGCTTTTCCAGCTCATTCCGCTGCTTTCATCGGCGGTGATCAGCTTTACGGATTGGGATTTACTTACCCAGGCCAAGTTCGTCGGGTTGGATAATTATCGTGAAGCATTGCAGGATGAGAAAACGCTTACTTCGCTATTGAACATCCTTCAATATATCTTAGGCTATATTCCTTCTGTGCTGGTGTTCGGCGTCGTATTTGCCATTTTGTTAAATAGAAAGCTCAGAGGCGTGAAGTTGTATCGGGTTTTCATCTTCGTGCCGGTCATCACCTCGTGGGTAGCTGTTTCTATCGTATGGCGTTGGCTGCTGAACGGGCAGAACGGGCTTGTTAACTACCTGTTATCCTATGTTGGCATTCAAGGTCCCGTGTGGCTGCAGGATTTTTTCTGGGCAATGCCCTCGATTATCGCGGTGAGTGTATGGAAAGATGTCGGCTATGTGACCATTATATTGCTTGCTGGCTTGCAGGATATTTCGGACGACTATTACGAAGCGGCAACGATTGACGGCGCAGGCGGTTTTCAGCAATTTTTTCGTGTAACGCTCCCACTGCTTACACCCAGCATTTTTTTCGTGCTTGTGATCTCGCTCATTAACGGTTTTCAGCTCTTTGATCAGGTGCTTGTCATGACGGGCGGCGGTCCAGCGGGGAAAACGAGTACGCTTGTAGAGCAAATTTATGGGAATGCTTTTCAAAGTTATAAAATGGGCTTTGCTTCCGCGCAGTCATGGATCTTGTTCGCTATCATTTTCGGTGTAACGATCCTTCAACAGCAGCTTCAGAAAAGGTGGGTTACGTATGACAGATAAATATACAACGCTTCGGAACCTGCTCTCACATCTCATTTTACTCGTGGCTGCTGTTGTCCTCATGTTTCCTTTCGTCTGGATGCTGTCAGGTTCTTTCAAGGATAGCTTGGAAGTTGTAAGGATGCCGCCTAGTCTTATTCCCGACACGTTCAAATTCAGTAATTACGTCGAAATCACGAAGTATTTTCCGATCTACCGTTTCTTAGGTAACAGCGTGGCTGTTTCGCTGGTGACCATGGCGGCGCAAGTGGTTGTGTGTGCGATGGCGGCATTCGTTTTTGCCAAAATACCTTTTCGAGGCAGAGAAACGTTATTTGTTCTCTTTCTCATCACGATGATGATTCCAGCACAGGTGACGATGACCCCGCTTTTCATTGTGTTCCAGAAGATGCACCTGACGAATACGTATCTGGGTCTCATTTTACCAGGCATCTTTAGCGCATATGGCACGTTTTTGCTCAGACAGCACATCATGACGATCCCTGATCCGCTTGTTGAGGCGGCCAGAATGGATGGAGCCTCTTATGTCAGAGTATTTGTGAGTATCATTCTTCCGCTCAGCAAACCCGCAATAGCAACACTGTCGATCTTTGCTTTCATGGCTTCGTGGAACAATTTCTTATGGCCGCTTATTATTACGAGCGACAAGGAACTAATGACGCTTCCGATTGGACTTAGCAAGCTGCAAGGCAGATGGGCGACGGAATGGAACATTTTGATGGCGGGTAATGTCATCAGTTTTGTCCCGATTTTCATTGTTTTCTTGTTTGCATCGAGATACTTCATCAAAGGAATGACGATGAGTGGCGTAAAAGGTTAATGAGAGGGGTGATGCAGGCGCTTAGGGAAGGTGAAGTAGGAATTGGGGAAGAATAGCGAATAAATCATGAGAAAAGAGGGTTCATACATGGTTAACAAAAAAACAAGTATGGTCGTTGCGTTAGGTATGGTGGTATCTATTGCGGCTACAGGGTGTGGAACATCTAGTAAACCAGAGGCGTCCGAAGCTCCCAAACAAGAGTCCACGGCGACGACAACTGCAACGCCAGCAGCGAAGAAAGATCTGGTTACACTTAATTTCATGCAATATACAGCAAGCGGCTCTCAAGAGCAGACACTTGGCGATATGGTCAAAGCTTTCGAGACAGCGAATCCAGACATCAAGGTCAAGGTGGACATCGTTGACTATAAAAATTACTACACGAAGCTTAATACACAGATCGCATCGGGGGATGCGCCTGACGTATTCGAAGTCGGTTACGAAAACTTCGTGTCGTATGCTGCCAAAAATACGTTGAAAGACTTGACGCCGATCATTGCGAAGGACACGACGTTCAAGCCGGAAATCTACAAAGGACTTGCCTATGACTCATTTAAGTATAACAGTAAACAGTACGGAGTTGTAGAGTCATTTTCCGATGTAGTTCTTTTTTACAATAAGGAATTGTTCGATAAAAAGCAAGTGGAGTACCCGAAGGCGGACTGGACGTGGAAACAGGAGCTGGAAGCGGCTCAGAAGCTGACAGATGCCAAGAGCGGTGTATGGGGAACTTATGCTCCAATCCAATTCTATGAGTTTTACAAAACGATTGCTCAGAACGGCGGAGGCATCTGGAGTGCTGACGGCAAGCCTACCGTGAATAGCAAAGAAAATATTGAAGCGCTGAACTGGATGTTGGATAAAGCCAAAAAATATAAAGTGTCGCCACCTCTGAACGACGATACCTTCAATCAGCCGGATGCCGATCTAAATGCATTCAAAGCGGGTAAAATTGCCATGCTGCGCGCTGGGATTTGGAACTTCAGCCGCTTTGCGGATGCTTCTTTCAAATGGGACATTGCGTTAGAGCCAGGCAATACGAAAAAAGCGCATCACTTCTTCGCGGATGGTCTTGTTGTATCGGATAAAACGAAAAATGCGGAAGCGGCATGGAAGTTTATTAAATTCATGTCCTCTGATCCTGCTGTTGTCAGCAAACGCATCGAGAAAGGCTGGAGCGTTCCTGCCGTATCTAATGAAAAAGTGATGGAAGCGTATTTCAAACAAACGCCTCCAGAGTCGAAGAAAATTGTATTGGAAGCGCTCAATTCACTCGTACTTACGCCAGTAGGTCCTATTCCTGACAAATGGAACGATCTTACGAAGGCTGTTGGCGATGAATTGGATAAAGCTAGATTGAAACAAGATTACACAGCGGAACAAGCGCTCAATGAGGCGCAGGCTAAGATTGAGAAACTGGTCAGTAAATAATTTAGAAACGAAATTATTCATTAACGATGTAGTCATGCCGGGAGAAGGGGTGTAGGGGCGTTGTTTAACAATAGCCCTTTTTTTCTCTTCTTTTCTTTTCTCCAGGCGACACAAGTCGAACGAAGATTTCACAAAGTTTATGGTGGAACAAGGAGGATCTTACTAGTGAATGTACAGCATACACGACAGAAGCAGGTTAACTTTGAGATAGAAACGGAGACAGATCAGGTTGTTATTTTAGGACAGAAAGGCAGTATTCGCGATATTGCTTTTTTGTGTTATGCGTTTATTGGGCGAGGTGAGGCTGAACGTGCATTACCGCTGCTTCGTTTGTTAGCGGATCGAGGTGTTAAGGGGCAGGCCGCACTTACAGATACGGCTCTTGGACTATGGGCAATTGGCGAATATTTCAAAGAAACGAATCATCCGGAATTTAAATTGGAGATCGAAGGAAGCATCAAGGAAGGGTTCCGACTTCTAGATGCGAATTGGCAGAAGCCTCAGCCACATTGGCTGCAGGAAGGAAGCGAAGGCATTTATTTAAGTCATTTGGCGATGTACTTCGCGGCGATTCAATCTAATATCGAGAACGGTATTGGCGAGCAGGGCGTAAGATTGCTGAAAGCGATCCGTGAACTGGTTTTCGCTAAATTCATCAAGGAAGGACGAGTTGTCAGCCAATTGGGAGACACAGCCATTCATGGTGATATTCTAACGGCAGCAGTACCTTTCGGTATGCTTGGTATTGAAGATCGCATTCTTATCGAAGCGCTGTATAAATTGGAAGAAACGCTTGTCCTCAAAGGGGTCAGGCTGCAGGAAAGCGACACGTATTTCGGCGGCTGCGAAAGGGCGGATTTGACGTGTTTATTGGCGTTGTACTATGTCAAGAAAGGTGATACGCCACGAGCGAAAGAGCTGCTGACTCATGTGGAAGCGCTGCAGGAGGAACAGGGGCTGCTCTATGAAGTAGATACGGCTACGGCGAAGGAGCCGTTACTGCTGGATTATTGGCTTGAGCAAGCTCAGATGGCGGAGCTGGCACTGAATCAGGAGCAAGAGGAGGCAGGAACACAAGGGCTGCCGCCAATCAGCGCATGGAGTCCGGTGCTGCTCGAGCTGGCGCAGGCGGCGCTTGCTTCTGGAGCTGCGGGCAGTGCGAGCGCTGACAGCGTTATGCTGATGCATCAACCAACAGGTTATGACGATCCGTACGTCATCCTTCCTTACGAGCGGTTTCCCCGCCAGCCCGAAGCGGGCGATGCGGTGTTCGTTCGTGTGCTGACGCAGCCTTTCCAGGCGAGTCAGGTGGTGACCGTGCAGGCCACCGTTAACGGCATTTCGGCGGCTAAGGCTGTGCCCGCTGTCATTAGGGTGACGGCGGATAGCGAGAAAGTCTGGGAAGCGCAGCTAGGTCCTTACCTTGCAGGTGAGGAGGTAAGCTATGCGTTTGCGCTTCAGAGCGGCAGCAAGTCGGTGATGTCACCGACTTACAGCTTTAACGTACGGACATGGACGGGGCTTGAACGCGTCCATGCCATGTACCAGACGACGGATGGCTTCGTCGCCGAGTTGACTAACGGTGCGGATATATCCCGCACCGCTTCGCTGGTTTTCCGCGCCGACGCGAGCGGCGCCGTGCAGTTGACGTTCGCCGCAGCGTGCGAACGCGCAAGCGGCGAGCCAACGCAGCAGGCGACGTTGGCGGTTGGACGCGCAAGGCTGGAAGCCGAAGTGCGCGGGGGCAAGCTCGCACTCGCGCTGCGCAGCGCGGATGGCGTGCTCATGGAAGGCTTCGCCGCAGAAGGGAAGCCGCTGCTTGAGGCATTGACTGATGGCTCGGGGATGATCCACAAGCTGCGGCTGAACTTGCGGACGAAACCGGAGCACCGTTGGTTCGGTATGGGGGAACGCTTTTCCCATTATGAATATTCCGGTCAGGAAGTAGACCAATATGTCTACAACCAATACAGGGATCAAGGTTTAAAGACTTATATGCCGGTGCCTTTTGCAATATCTTCAGGTGGGTATGCGATCTTCGTAGACACGCCGCTATATTCGACCTTCCGCTTTCATACGCGGCTATCCGATCTGGTTGAAGTGGAAGCGGATGTATCGCCTGCGAATCAGCAGCTTGTTGCCTATCTGTTCGCCGAAGAACCGCTTGCGATGGTCGGACAATTTACGCTGTTGTCCGGCAAACCAGTGCTACCGCCGAAGTGGGCATTCGGTCCGTGGATGTCCAGCAATAACTGGGACTCGCAGGAGGAGGTAATGAAGCAGGCTGAGATGACGGTTAAATATCAAATCCCTTCTACAGTGCTTGTTATCGAGCAATGGAGTGACGAGGCAACTTTTTATATATTCAATGATGCGCAGTATCAGGTCAAAGACGGCAGCCAGCCGCTGCGCTATGACGATTTCCAGTTCCCAGAATGGGGACGCTGGCCCAATCCCAAAGGGATGGTCGAAGAGCTGCATGATCAAGGCTTGAAGGTGCTATTATGGCAAATTCCGATTCACAAACATATGTATGGCATCGCACATGGTCAACGCGATCAGGATGAGATTACACTGCTTGAGAACGACTACTGCGTGAAAACAGCGAATGGAGAGCCATACACATTGCCGTACAACTGGTTTAAGGATTGTCACATTCTTGATTTCACTAATCCAGAAGCGGCGAAGTGGTGGTTTGATAAACGTCAGTACCTGGCAGATGAAATCGGTGTGGACGGCTTCAAAACGGATGGCGGCGAATTCGTCTTTGGCCACGATTTGCAGTTCTACGACGGATCGACAGGCCGGGAAATGCGGAATCTGTATCCGAACTTGTATGTGGGCAGCTACTATAATTTCATAGGGCAGTATGCGAAAGATGGCGGTATTACATTTAGTCGAGCTGGCTACACGGGAGCTCAGAGATATCCGCTGCATTGGGCGGGCGATGAGCGTTCGACGTTCGAGGCTTTCCGCTCTTCAATGATTGCTGGGTTGTCCAGCGGTATGTCGGGCATCCCGTTCTGGGGTTGGGATTTGGGTGGTTTCCACGGCGATATTCCGACTGCGGAGCTGTTCGTACGGTCAGCCCAAATGGCGGCATTTTGCCCAGTGATGCAGTATCACGCTGAGACGAAAGGCGAGTTCAATCAGGACCGAACGCCGTGGAATATTGCTGAGCGTACGGGACAACCGATTGTCATTGCGTTGTACAAGAAGTACGCCGACATTCGGATGAATCTCCTGCCTTATGTATACGATCAGGCTATCCGTGCTAGTCGCACAGGCTTGCCGATGATGCGAGCGATGACGCTGCAGTACCCGGCTGATCCGCGTTGTACCGAAATGATTAGCCAGTATATGTTTGGAGAACATTTGCTTGTGGCTCCGGTAACGGAGGAAGGTCATAGCGCCAAAGAGGTTTATTTCCCAGAGGGCTCGTGGCTCTCGTTGTTCAGCGGGGAGGAAGTTCAAGGGCCGTGTTTGAAGAAGGTTGCAGCTCCTCTTGAAGGGATTCCGGTTTATCAGAAGCAAGATAGTATCCTTGCACTCAATCTGGCAGAGGATTATGCGCTGGGTAGCTACGTAGGCAACCGAGTGGACGGTTATGAGCATTTGTGTTTCCGCGTATATGTTGTAACGGGACTACAGGCTGAGTTTGAGGATGACCTGGGTAATCGGTTAACGATTTCAGTCCAAAGAATCAAGGGGCAGATTCAACTGCAGTGGTCGGGAAGTCTTAGCCAGTCTATTACGTTTATTGTGTATCAACCTGAGGGTGTATCTGCCATTTCTTCTCCGGAAAGCAGTCTTTCTTATGTAGAGGAAGTCGAACAGCTTCAGGAAGGTAGTTACTGTATTCGGCGGACGGATGTGCTGATCGCTGTCCGCGAATTGGCGGGAAGCTTGGTGATTCAGCAGTGATCGTGTTCGGTTTCCCACACTGTGGCGAAGTATCCCAGTCTTATCTCGGTTGGAGTGAACGATTACATTCGAATGTAAAGTTCCTGCCCGTTGAGCTAAGTGTGGCCGGTTTGTCCATGCGCGATGTTTCCTCCGACTTGTGGGAGCAGGCGTTGCAAGAGGCTTGCCGATTCGTCAAGCAGCAACTGCTTGCCAGCGACGGCGAGAACTTTGTGTTCGTGGGGCACTGTTGGGGCAGCTTACTTGCCTTCGAGGCTGGTCACCGCTTGAAAGCGGAGGGCTTCGCTGAGCCATTGCACTTGTTTCTTTCTGGCTGCAATGCCCCGCATTTGTTACGTCCCCGTGAGGGGGCGCTCCGCTTTCGAGAGCTGGTAAAGCCAGAATACCGCTGTCAACCTATCGAGGAGTACCGAGCGCCTTTCGACCGTGAACCGCTTCGTGCCAGAATTAGTGTGTTTATCGGTAAGAAAGATGAACATGCACGTGTAGACCGTTCAGCGGAATGGAGCCGCTATACCACCCAAATATGCGATGTACATTTGTTCGCAGGTGATCATAACTACTGGCAAACGGATTCCAGTAAATGGCTGAAGCTGGCGCAAACGATTGTGGAAAGAGAGTATTCGATTTAAGGTAATCCATTACTGCTATATGGATCAAAAACCAGATCAACCTTGGTATTGAGGTTGCTGGTTTTTTTTCATTTCTACACGCATCGTTTCGCTTATGGATGCTCGAATGAGAGATGTACCCTATATTTTGAGGCAATTGTACGTAATATACCGCAATTGTACCTATCTATCTAGGGGAACTATCCCCTACAATAAGCATCAAGAAATCGTAATCATTACAGCGTTGGTTTCCAATCTACTCATAAGGATGGCGCAATATGAATGAATTAAAACTATGGTATTCTCGTCCTGCATCGAGCTGGGCGCAAGGTTTACCTATCGGAAATGGAAGATTAGGGGCAGTGATCTACGGGGGCGTCGAACATGAAACCTGGAGTATTACAGAAGTGACCTATTGGTCAGGGAAATCGGAATCGATTCCAAGCCGATCCCAGGGCAGAGCGGATCTCGAGCAGATGAGGGAGCATTTCTTTGCCGGGGATTATGGGCGTGGAGACGAGCTGGCCAAGCAAGCGCTGCAGCCTAAGAAGGGGAACTTTGGCACGAATTTATCCATGTGCGATGTTAAACTAGCGTTTGACCATCAAGGAGATCAGTTTGTTCGTGAGCTCAATCTTGATAACGCATGCACTTGGACTTCTTACCAATCTAACGGAAATACGCTGACTAGAGAAGTATGGGCCTCCCATGCAGATGGTATTGTGGCGTCGCGCATATCCAGCGAACAGTCTGGCGGTTTGTCCCTAACACTGGGCATCCTTGGAAGAACAGATCGGTTTACAGCAACGGTGATCGATAACGATACGATTGTCTTTCAAGGGCAAGCAACGGAAAGCATGCATAGTGATGGGGAGTGTGGCGTGTTCTGCCAAGGTAATCTGAAAGTAATCGCGAGCGGCGGCAGGGTGTATGCAGATGCTGAACAAATAAAAATAGACAACGCAGATGACGTGTATATCTATTTCGCTGCAAATACGGATTACGCAAGAAGCGATGACGCGTGGATGTCGAAGTCGGGGCGCCAAGTGGAGAAAGCCATTGCCAAGGGGTATGAGCGGCTGAAACAGGATCACATGGCAGACTATCGCAGTTTGTACGAAAGAGTCCATGTTGACCTGGGCGTAACAAGTCATTCCTGCTTACCAACGGACGAAAGAATACAGCTGTTCATGGAGGGGCAGGATGATGATCCGCAGTTATTTGCCTTATTCTATCAATATGGGCGGTATCTGACGATTGCAGGGTCAAGGTCGGATTCTCCGCTGCCTTTGAATTTGCAAGGGATTTGGAACGATGGCGAAGCCAATCGTATGCAATGGAGCTGCGACTACCATCTGGATATCAACACCCAAATGAATTATTTCCCCACAGAAGTGAGCAATCTGGCGGAATGCCATCTTCCTTTAATGCGATTTATCGAGCAATTAGCAGGGAGTGGAAGATCGGCAGCGCAGAATTTCTATGGCTGCGAGGGATGGGTTGCCCACGTATTCACCAATGCCTGGGGATTTGCGTCACCAGGATGGGAAACGTCGTGGGGGCTGAATGTAACAGGAGGCTTATGGATCGCCACGCATCTTCGTGAGCACTATGAATTCGGCCTCGATCGAGCGTTTCTGGCAGAGACGGCATATCCTGTTTTGAAGGAAGCTGCTGCATTTTTCCTCGACTATATGACAGTTCACCCGAGGTATGGCTGGCTGGTAACAGGCCCGTCGAATTCGCCGGAGAACAGCTTCTATATAGACGACCACAGGAAAAGCGAGTATCAATTGTCCATGGGATCTACGCTTGACCAAGTTTTGGTTCGCGATTTGTTTATATTTTGCCTAGAAGCGTCGGAGCTTCTGCAGGTGGATGTGGCGTTTCAACAGAAGCTGAAGCAAGCAATCGCCATATTGCCGCCGCTTTTAGTTGGACAAAGGGGACAATTACAGGAGTGGCTTGAAGATTATGAAGAAGCGCAGCCAGACCACCGGCACTTATCCCATCTGTTCAGCTTATATCCGGGCAATCAGGTGACGCCTGAAGGTACACCGGAGCTCAGCGCTGCGGCAAGGATAACCTTGGAAAATCGGATGGATCGTGAAACGTTAGAGGATGTTGAGTTTACTTTAGCTGCTCTTGCAGCGAATTTCGCGAGATTGCATGATGGCGAGAATGCTTACAAGCATCTCACGCACTTAATCGGTCATTTGTGTTTTGACAATTTATTAACATACTCCAAAGCAGGGATCGCTGGGGCAGAAACGAATATATTTGTGATAGACGGTAATTTTGGCGGTACAGCGGCTATCGGTGAAATGCTTCTGCAAAGCCATGCAGGAGGCATTCATTTCCTACCAGCACTTCCTGCCAATTGGCATACCGGTAAGGTAACGGGCTTGCGAGCTAAAGGCAACGCAGAGGTGGATATGACATGGGCGAACAGCGAATTGGTAGAGGCGACCATACGGGCATACTCCTCAGTTCGTTTGTTCCTCCGTTATCGAGATCGTAAGGTGGAGTTCGTTCTGGAGCCTAACTGCACGTACCAAATCGACAGCAAGCTGTGCGTGAAACGTATGAGTTAGGAGCTTTTCTCCTACCTATCCGAATATGTATCTGAATATCGAGTAGACCCAGGCAGCTACAGTCAGTATAAAAGTAGTTGCCTTTCCTTTGTTTACCACATGAGAATTTATAAGTTTCCAGTACTCGGAATAACAAATTCTTATTGGCGATAAAAACAACCATATATAGGGATCTTTGGTCGGAGACCAAAGTCTCTCCACTTTAGAACGCGGTCGCTCATCCTCGAAGTACTTCGATAGAAGTTTTTCTCATTTCACAAGTAGAAATGGTATAATAATAATCTATTTAGATAACGCTTACAAAAATGGAGGGATAGGGGTCATGCCGAAGTTTTCACGAATATTCCGTAAATTTTTGATCTCCTATATCGTAATCTTGTTTATTCCTAGTATTGCTGGTTACATGTCATACCGTACTGCGATTGCGGTTACACAATCTGTATCCATCGAGAATAACGTGACACAACTTCGGAAGAGTCAAGATATTTTGGAGCGGAGGATGGCTGAGGTTGAAGGTTTCACGAGGCAGTTGGCTTTGAATCAGGAATTGAACGTTCTCATGAATGAAAAGGGATCGGACGAGAAAGTCAATCTGTACGGCATTTGGAAAGTAAATAATGATATTAAGGCATTTAGCCAAACCAATGACTTCTTACAGCAATTTTTTATCTATTTAAATAATTACAATGTGCTTTTAACGCCGGCTTCTTCCTATTTCCAGCCTGAACGTTACTATCAGTCCTCCCATTATAAGGATTTACCCGTGGATGAATGGAAACGAACAATATTGGAGCAAACGCACAATAGGGAAATCATACCGTTGGAACCCTTTATCACGAATGGTGCGCAAACCTCTGTGATTACCTATATCCAATCTCTCCCCTTGGACAGCTTTAATGGTTCCGCACGTGCTACTGTCGTTGTTCTTATTGACGAGAAAGTCATTTCCAACCTCTTATCCGATCTTAAGGATCAATACGGCGGGTGGTCTCACATTAGTGATGCCCAAGGACATACCATAAGCTTGCTTGGCATAAATGATGCGGAAGTTGGGAAGTTAGCCTCAGACGCCAGCTTTGATCAAGCCAAAGCCAGTCAATTCTATAATGACGACTTGGTTATTACGATTCGTTCCAAGACTACAGGTTGGGTATACAGAGCAGGAATCCCTAGACATGTTTTAATGGAAAATGCGAATAAAATCAAATATATTACTTGGTCTGTGACAAGTGCTGCTCTTGTGATCGGGTTGTTGGTGGGGCTGTGGCAAGCATACAGAAACAGTTCACCTATGCACAGGCTTCTGAATGTGATGAAAGAGCAGTTTGGGAAAGATGCGGCAGTGGGACGCAATGAGTATGATTTTCTACAGGGCAATATCTCCAACATGATTTCTAACAATAAGCGTCTCGAAAATGAACTGAACCGACAGCTTCCTTTAATTAGGGATGCCTTCCTGAAACGGCTTATTGCCGGCGAATTCCGATCGCAGGAAGAGATTGCTGCAGCTGCCGAACAGGCCAATACCGGATTACATGTAGATACGGGGTACACAGGTATTATACAAATCAAAGGTTACTCCGGTATGGACAGCGTCGAAATTCTAAACGAGTTAAGTGCAGCCCGGCTTATTATGAAGCAGGCTTTGCACGATCTTGGGGGCCCTGTCCATATGACGGATCTGGGTGCCGACAGAGTTGTAGTTCTATTCGAAGGTATGGAAGCAGCAGAAGACAAGGAGGCAGCGAATAAGGAGATTGAGCGAATCCTGAATGAGCTTGCCGAGTTTGTATTTACTGAATATAGAATTACGATCACCGCAGCATTGGGAAATCCATTCTCCACCGCAATGGAGGTCAGCCATACGTACGAGCAAGCTACACAAGCGTTGGAGTATGCGTTGCACATGAATCGAAAAGGGGTTCTGTGGTTTTCAGATGCCAGGTTGGAGAGCGACACCTATTATTATCCGCTCGATATTGAATTGCGCTTGATCAGTACGATCAGAGTGGGGGATATTGATGAAGCCAAACGAATTCTGGATGCGATTATTGCGCAAAACATTGAAAATCGTGAGCTGTCCATCGAGATGAAGCATCAATTTGTCGGGGAGTTAAAGGGAACTTTCCTGAAATTGCTGAATCAGAAGACGTTTCAGGAGTCTGATATTTTCGAGACGGTCAAAAATCGCATCGTAGACATTCAGGCGAACGAAGAGATCGAGTTCATTAGGCAAGATATCGATGCTATTATGGAAGCGCTCTGCGGCTTAATTGCCAGTAAAAAGAACGATCATCACAATAAAACCGTTGAGCAAGTGATGGCGTATATCGCTGAGATGTACAGTGATGCCGATCTTAACTTATATCGTGTGGCAGAAAAGGTGGAACGTCCAGAGAAGTACATCTCCAATTTGTTTAAAGAGGTAACGGGGATGAACTTATCAGATCATTTGGAAAAGGTGAGAATGGATCAAGCCGCCCACTTGTTAAAAGCGGATAGGTACACGGTGGATGAAATTGCTGCTCGTGTCGGCTACAATAGCTCCCATTCCTTCCGAAGAGCGTTTAAACGTGTGCTCGGTGTTTCACCTAGTTCCTACAGGCAGTCTACAACGGAATAAATCATGGTGGACATGGAATCCCGATAGCTTAGCTATCGGGATTTTTCTTGCTTCTATGCCTGTGGGGGAGTTGGATGCTCGATTGACAGATGTACCGCTCATTTAGAGGGAATTGTACGTGAAATAACGCAATTGTACCTATCTAAGTGGGCGAATTATCCCCTACAATAAGGCTCAAGAAAGCGCAATCATAACGAGGCAGTTGCACTTAGGAGGTTTTGTTTTGGAAAAAGCACTAGTACCCAGTCATGAACCGCTGATAAAAAGCAGAGGGCTTGGTTTCTTGGAAGCAGCATCAAAAAGCTTCAAGAAACATTGGCAGTTGTACCTACTGATCATTCCACCCGCATTGTATTTCCTTATATTCAAGTATTACCCGATACTGAACGCGGTGCTTGCCTTTAAGGACTACAATGTCACAAAAGGAATTTGGGGAAGCCCTTGGGTAGGATTTAAGAACTTTCAATTATTTTTTGAAAATCCGTTGTTCTGGACGTTGGTGAAGAACACCATCTTCATTAGCGGTTACCTGTTGATTGTTGGTTTCCCTATTCCTATCTTATTAGCGTTAGCGATTAATGAAGTACGCAGCGAACGCTTTAAGAAACTTGTTCAACTCGTATCTTTTGCGCCATATTTCATATCCACCGTCGTGATGGTGTCCATTATTATGCTCTTTCTGGCGCCTCGACTCGGATTTGTGAATGTCGTGATGAATCATTTTGGCATGGATTCGATTAACTTTCTCGGAGAGCCAAGCATGTTTCGCTCGATCTACGTGTGGTCTGACATTTGGCAGACGGCTGGTTATTACTCGGTTATTTTCTTGGCCGCATTAGCAGGCGTGGATCCTTCCCTATACGAGGCCGCCAAGGTAGACGGTGCTTCTCGCTTTCAGAAAATTATACACGTCGATTTACCAGGCATTTTGCCCACAATCATCGTCGTCCTTATCTTGAATGTGGGTAATGTGATGGCGATTGGTTTCGAAAAGGTTTATTTATTGCAAAATCCACTGAATACAGTTAGTTCTGAGATTATCGCTACCTACGTTTACAAAGTGGGTCTACTGAATGCGAATTACAGCTTTGCAACAGCCGTCGGATTGTTCAATTCTGTGATCAATTTGATCCTGCTCATTGCCGTTAATTCGATGGCTAAGAAATTCTCGAATCATAGTATTTGGTAAAAAGGAGTGCAGGTATGTCAACGATGAAAGCAAGGATGAAAGACCCGCTAGGTGATAAAGTTTTCTTGATTGCTGTCTATGTACTTCTGAGTATCTTACTAATTGTTGTTTTATATCCGCTCATTTATGTGATCAGCAGTTCGTTCAGCAGTCCTTCCGCTGTAACTTCCGGCAAGGTGTGGCTGTGGCCCGTAGAGCTTTCGCTCAAAGGGTACAATACCTTGATTCATAACCAAAAAGTGATGATTGGCTATGCCAATTCCCTTTTCTATACCGGGGTTGGAACCATCATTAGTGTTGTGCTTACGATAATGATCGCGTACCCGCTTTCCCGTAAAACATTCTTCGGCAAGAATGTGTTCATGATGTTAATTACGTTTACGATGCTATTCAGCGGTGGTCTAATTCCGACTTATTTGGTAGTCAAGCAGATGGGGCTGATCGATACAAGGTGGGCGCTACTAATCCCCAACGCCATTTGGGTGTGGCAGGTCATCATAACGAGATCCTTCTTTCAATCCGCGATCCCAGATGAATTGTTTGATGCCAGCGAAATTGATGGCTGCAGTGATTTCAGATTTCTAAGAAGCGTTGTGGTGCCGTTATCGAAACCGATCATCGCCGTTCTTATCTTAATTTATGCCGTCGGCCAATGGAACGCGTACTTCGATGCTTTGATTTATCTCAAATCCGCTAGTTTGTTCCCGCTGCAGTTGATTTTGCGCAGCATTATCATTCTCAACAACAGCTCGAATGCGACGGATGCCTTGAAACAAGTCGAAAGGCAGCAGCTCGCGGAATTATTGAAATATTCCCTCATTGTTGTAACAACACTTCCCGTGTTGATCATTTATCCGTTCGTGCAGCGTTTCTTCGTCCAAGGCATGTTGGTGGGTTCCGTTAAAGGTTAAGACGAAATTCTGTTGATTCCATTGAAAGGGGTGATTTATTTCAGGTAGTGCTGGCTGTAGGTCCTAGATCGGGGTTATACTAAATGAATGAAAAAAGGGAGCGGATACATGTGAAAAAGGGTCTTGTAAGTGCATTAACAGTTATCATGATGTCTAGTTTATTTCTCGCCGCATGCTCAAAGGATAATGCAGCAACGGTATCTCCAGCAGCAACTGGGGGGGCAACGGGAGGCGCCACCAAAGGTGGCCCTGTCGCGATCAGCATGTTTGCTCAACAAGATACGGCGATAGACTTGAAAACGAACAAATTTACGAAATTCTTGGAAGATAAGTTCAATGCGAAGTTTAATTTTGAAATTATCCCGTTTGATGGTGCCAAAGAGAAGAGACAGATTTCGCTGGCAAGCGGCGATTATCCCGATTCGTATATGTTGACGGCTTGGATCGACCAGTTTTCACAAGCCGATATCCTTAAATATGGAAAGCAAGGAATATTAGTCCCCTTAAATGATTTGATTGATCAGTATGCTCCGAATATTAAAGCAGCTATGGCCAAGGACCCTACACTGAAGAGCTTTAGTACTGCGCCGGATGGGAAGATTTACGGACTAGGTTCTTATACGCAATGCTTCCACTGTTCTTATCCGAACAAAATGTGGATCAATACGAAGTGGTTATCGAAAATGAATCTCGAGATGCCGAAAACGACCGAAGATTTCAAGAAAGTACTCGAAGCCTTCAAAAAGGGTGATCCCAATGGTAACGGCAAAGCAGACGAAGTTCCGCTGAGTGGATCGACAGAAGATTTTGGCGTGCATGTCATTCCGTTTCTCATGAATGGTTTCATATATGATGATGACCGCAATTACCTGACGATGGCGAATGGCAAAGTAGATACAGCAGCGAATAAGCCCGAATGGAAAGAAGGCCTGGCGTACATTAAATCGTTGTATGACGAAGGATTGATTGATCCAGGGGCATTTACGCAAAATGCCGAAGCGTTCAAGAAAATCGGTGAGAACGCCGGAACGCAGATTCTTGGTATAGGCGCTGGCATGCATCCAGCTATTTTCGTGAACATTGATAAAGGAAACAAAAACTCGGCCGATTATAATCCGGTACCACCGCTTACAGGCCCTCACGGTTCTCTAGCTACGCATGATGGTGGCGGACTGAGTCCAGGAGCGAAATTCGTCATTACGAACAAGGCAAGCAAAGAAGAGCAAATCACGTTGATCAAGATGGTTGATTACATGTTTACGTTTGAAGGTCAAACGAATGCAGCAGCGGGAATGGAAGGGATCGACTGGAGAAAGCCTAAAGATGGCGAGGTCGCTCTTGGTAAAGATGTGAAACCGCTCATGGCGTCAATTCCAGCTGTGGAAGGAGAAGCACCTCATAATGCAGGCTGGAGCGGAATGGGACACTTCTACCAACCGAGTGAATATAGAGACAGCATTGTTCAAGGAACAGATGTGTATGATTCAGCAAACTACGAACGAAGATTGTACAATGCGACACTCTTGTACCAAGGCCATGAGCCGAAGGAGATCTTCCCTGTCTGGGCCGTATGGGTTGATCCTGCACAAACAGATGAAGCAAGTATTCTCCAAACGAATATTAAAAATTATATCGATCAGAACGCACTGCAATTCATTACTGGAAATAAGGATTTGAATAAGGATTGGGATGCTTATGTGAAAGGACTGGATAATTTGAAAGTTGGACGTTATCTGGAAATTTTACAAAAGGCGTATGACACTTCTTCCTATAAAAAATAAGAACATCTAAGAATCAAGTGCTTTATGTCAACATAGAGCACTTGATTTTTTCTTAGAAATGAGAACGCTATCATATTGAATTCTACTTAGCAAAGGAGACACATGACATGACTTATACATGGGATAACGATACGGTCAAGCATCGTGGAGGGTTGCCTCACATCAATGAGAGGCTTCTTCGCAACGAGCCGATTGTTGTCGCTTTTATAGGGGGTTCGATCACAGAAGGTGCAGGGGCATCGGACTTGAATACGACCAGTTGGCGAGCCTTAACAGAGAGCTACTTGAAGCAACGATTTTCATCAGAGAAGGTTACATGTATCAATGCAGGGGTTGGGGGTACGACGTCTACCTTCGGTGCTCACCGGCTGTATGAGCATGTTTTGTCTCAAGGTGAAATCGATTTACTGTTCGTTGAGTTCAGTGTGAACGACGGTGAGGATCGCGAAGAATCCATCCGGGGCATGGAAGGCATTGTCCGACAATGCAGACGACACTCGCCTCGTACGGATATCTGTTTTCTCTACACGGCAGCAGATAAAAATTTGACCGAAGGTACGCCGTTCAACATTGCCGTTCATGAAGAAGTCGCTTCTTATTATGCGATTCCTTCTATAAGCTATGCTGCTAGGGTATATGCTCTGATACAGTCAGAACAAGTGCGCTGGGAGGATCTTGCTTCCGATCGGATACATCCGAATGATGAGGGTCATGCGTTGTATGCTGCGTTTTTGCAGGAGTATCTGGATGTGGCACTAGGTGTGAAGGCGGATATGGACACGGCAGGCGTTCATGGTCAAGATGTTGGGTCTGTGCTTCCCCCACTTGATCTTAATAATTACGAATATGCAGCCATGATGGAGGTAGATATAGCTGAAAGTTTTGAAGGTTTTGAAAGGAGGGATTTAACATCTGAGCCACTTATGAACTGGAGGTATGAGACGAAGCATTTGTATACGGATACCCCTGAAGCGTCGCTTTCTTTTACAGCTAATGGGCAGAGTGCGGGAATTTTACTGCTGTGCGGGCCCGACACGGGAATTTTGGAGTATGCCATAGACGGACTGCCGTTTCAACCCATCCATTTGTTTGATGATTGGTGCTTGATGGCTTATCGCCCTATTATCGCTATGTTTCCTATTCAATCGGAGCGCCAGAGCAGGCACATAACGATCCGTCATACGGGTATGAAAGACGAACGAAGCACAGGCACAAGTCTTCGCATTTTAAAATTGTTTAGCAATTAAATCCGATTGCCAAAGGAGATGCCGATGATGGCTCGTATCTTCAATAAAGCTAAATTGTGGAGTTTGGCACTTATTTTCTTCCTCGTACAGGTAGGGACAATTCTTCCCCAAACAAGTGTCGTAGAGGCAGCCAATAACGGGCTGGCACAGAAGCCATACATGGGGTGGAGCAGCTACAGTATGCAGGTCTATTCGAACAATTCCAGTTGGATTTCAGCGGCACAAATTATGGCGCAGTCTGACGCTATGCATACGACACTGCAGCCTCATGGCTACAATTATATCAATATTGATGCTGGATGGAACGGAGGGACGGATGGATACGGGCGGCCTGTGCCAAGCACAACGCTATATCCTAACGGCTTTAGCGAAGTGATCAATCACGTTCATGCGAACGGGCAAAAGATCGGCATTTATATGATCCCTGGTATGTCACCGGCCGTGTATAATGCCAACTTACCTATTTACGGAACATCCTGCCATGCACAGGATATTGTTGTTTTGCCGCTGACGACTTCCGATTATTGGAATATCGGTTATAAAATTAATTTTGCCAACCCTTGTGCACAAAGCTACATTAATTCCGTTGCAGATCTGATTGCATCCTGGGACGTTGATTTCGTGAAATTCGACAGTGTGACACCGGGTTCTGGACATAATGATACGACGATCGATTCGCGTGATGACGTGAAAGCATGGTCGCAGGCACTGGCCCCTCATCAAATTTGGTTCGAGCTTTCATGGGCGCTGGATCATAACTATGTCGATACCTGGAAACAATATGCGAATGGCTGGCGAGTTGATTGGGATGTGGAGTGCTATTGTGCGAATACGGCATTAACGCAGTGGAGCAATATTGCCCGACTATTTCCTGACGCAGCGCTTTGGTGGCGGGATGCCGGTCCAGGAGGCTGGAATGATTTCGATTCCTTGGATATCGGTAACGGGGCTATGGACGGCTTGACGCAAGATGAACGTCAGACAGCGATGAATCTATGGGCCATGTCATCGGCTCAATTATATACGGGCAATGATTTGACCAATTTGGATAGCTATGGCATTCAGTTATTAACCAATGATGAGGTGATTGCCGTCAATCAGGCTGGACACCCTGCACATCCTGTATCCACGGCTTCCAATCAGCAAGTATGGTATGCCAATAATGGAGATGGCAGCTACACAGTTGGTTTGTTTAACCTTGGAAGCACGAGTGCAACGGTGAATGTCAATTGGAGCGATATTGGTTTAAATGGTTCTGCTTCGGTTCGCGATCTCTGGAGCCATACGGATCTTGGCACATTTAACACAGGATACAGCTCCGTTAATTTGGCTTCGCACGCTTCACGCCTGTTTAAAGTTGTACCTACTGGCGGTTCCGTCACTGCGAATGATGATGACACAGGCATCACTTACACAGGTACTTGGTCACGAAGCTACAATAGAGGACTCGGGGATTATCAGGATGATGTGCATTATACACAAACGAATAATGATTTCTTTCAATACTCTTTTACAGGAACAGGTATTGATTTCGTAACGGAGAAAGATTCTTCGGAGGGGAATGTCGACATCTACGTGGATAATGTGTTTAAGCAAACGGTTAATACGTATAACGCTACGAGATTAGCCCAGCAAACCGTTTACAGTATTTCGGGATTGTCCAATGGTGTGCATACCATCAAGGCTGTGAAAAAATCAGGCACCTACATGCTGGTAGATAAACTGAGTTTTAAAGTAGCAGCTCCGATTCAAGTGAATGATACGGATTCAGGCATCACATATACAGGTGCTTGGTCGCTCAACAGTAATCGAGGATTCGGAGATTACAAGGATGATGTGCATTTTACACAAACCAATAACGATTTCTTTCAGTATTCCTTTACGGGCACCGGAATTCAATTCATGGGTGAAAAAGATAATTCATTAGGCAATATCGATATTTATATCGATAACGTATTTAAACAGACGGTAAACGCGTATAATGCTAGTCGACTAGTTCAGCAAACCCTGTATAGTATTTCCGGGTTGTCGAGTGGCTCTCACACGATTAAGGCTGTGAAAAAGTCGGGGACCTATATGATATTGGATAAATTCAGCGTAAGCGGCGGCCCCAAGATTCAATATAATGATACAGATCCAGCTATGACGTATACGGGCGCTTGGTCGCTCAACAGTAACCGAGGATTCGGCGATTACAATAATGATGTGCATTTCTCCCAGACGAATAATGATTACTTTCAATTTACCTTTACGGGCACGGGCATAGAATGGATTACAGAAAAGGATTCTTCACAAGGGAATGTCGATATTTATATCGATAACGTGTTTCAACAAACGGTAAATACGAATAACGCCACGCGATTAGCCCAGCAAAGCTTATACAGCATATCCGGACTGTCCAGCGGTTCACACACCTTCAAGGCAGTGAAAAAAACAGGCACGTATATGTTGACTGATGCGCTAATCGTTACGCCATAAGAAAACACAGGGAACAAGCCCTCTTGCAGATAGAAGAGGGCTTGTTTTTTTCTATAGCTATATCGATTGAAAGCTGCATATCGTACATGATATATTCATAGGAGAAGGAAGGCGGAGATCCTATGAGTACGAAGATCAGTCGAGTTAATTTAACAGATGAAATTTATCGCATTGTGAAAGAAGATATTTTATCACATAAATTAAAATCTGGAGAAAAAATCAACATTGACCAACTGGCTAGGGAATTAGAAGTAAGCAATATTCCTGTTCGCGAAGCGCTTTCCAGACTGCAATCGGAAGGCTATTTACACATGGTTCCTTTTAAAGGGATGTTCGTCAATTTAATGAGTGTGAAGGATTTGAATGAATTATTTGAAATCCGATTGCAGCTGGAGCCGCTTGCTGTGGAGAAGGCAACGCTGCTAATACCCGATGAAAAGCTTGCATGGCTGAATGAAACGATGAGCGCCATTCATGCAAATAAACCTTTACCGTCCACTAACGGACTAGAGAGAATCACAGAAATGAATGAATCACTGCATGGTACCATACTGGCTTATTGCGATAATTTAAACTTACAAAACTTAGTCAGAAGCTACATCGAGCAGATTCAAAGATATTTGACATTCATTCAGCTACATCTGGATGTAGATATGACTAATGTAGAGTGGTCGGAGCATAATGATATTTTGCAAAAGCTCATTAGGCGGGATGCCAAAGGTGCATCAGAGGCTATGGCAACGCATCTTAGAAACTCGCAGCAAAGAACACATAAGTATTTTGTGAATATTGGAGGTTGACCATGCAATTAGAAGGTAAAGTCGTGATCATAACAGGTGCTGGCTCTGGAATTGGTGAAGCTATAAAGCTTTTGGAAAATGGTGAGATACGGAGATAGCAAGAGGAAAGGTGCATCTATGTGGACGTATATCGTAAATTTATTTCGTGACTTATCTCCTAACGTAAAGCGGTTCATCGCGACCGAAAGCTTGTTTGGCATCGGTGTGGGCATCTCCAGCCTTATTCTGAATTTACATCTCTTGGACCTTGGTTTCTCTAAAGGAGACATCGGCAAAATAACGTCGCTTGGGGCGCTGACGATTGGCTTAGCTAGCTTGCCGGCAGGCTTCATTGTGAAGCATGTTGGGCGTAAAACCATGCTTGTCACGGGAATGCTACTGGCATTCCTGTCACTCGCCCTTTTTGGACTCGGAACCAGTCTTGGCGCGATAACCGTCGCGCAGCTTATTTATTCGCTCGGGATTACAGCGATTGTGAACTCTGAAATTCAGTTGATTTTCGAATATTGCAACAGTAAAAAAGAAGAAACGAGCGCGTATTCGTTGCTGTTCGCTATATTTACGTTGTTTACCGGTCTTGGCACATGGCTTGGCGGTTATCTGCCAGAATGGCTGCCGGGACATACGACGATGTACCAGTATGCCTTCTTCGTTGCAAGCGGATGTTTAGGGCTCTCGGGCATATTACGGGGAGTGCTGCTTCCATCTGCTCCTGCTAGGGTGAGAAAGGATGCGGCGGATGAGGTCAGCGGGGTTCAAGCTGCTAAGCCTTCGGATCGGCCGAAGAGAGGGCATGCGATGTATTTTCTGCTGTTGCTTTCCCTGTTTATTTTCAACTCGGGCTTTACATTTGGACTGCTGAGTCCGTTTCTGAACGTCATTTTGAAATTTCGCTTTCAAATGGATGACGGCAACATCTCTGGTTTGCTCGCGTTGTCTGGATTCTTCTTTTTTATCGGCTCGATCGTTATGCCTTACGTCGTTGAGAGATGGGGCAGCCGCAGAACGTTCGTGTTCCTGTTTCTGTACAACATCGTCGTCGTGGCGTTGATGGCGCTCGCTATGCCAACCGCTGTATTTGCTGTGCTGCTGCTCCTTCGCGGGACGGGCTTCACGATGCTGAACAACTTAATGGACAGCCAATGCATGTCGGCTGTCGCCGAAGAGGATCGCAATTTGTTCGCAGGTATGCGGACGGTCTCTCGCAGCATCGGCAACACGATCGCCTCCTATTGGGCGGGCTTTATTTTGGCGGGCAATCATTATGCCCTGCCCTTCCTTCTTACAGCGGTTGCCTTGCTCGTCGGGTATGCCGTTTATGCTTGGTTCGTGCAAGGCATGCTGGATCGGAGATTGCAAGGACAAACTTGATCTGGAAAATAAATGGGTATAAAAAGGCCGCGGATTGTAGATAAGTGATTATATATGATAACCGAATATATCCAAGGGCGGACCGTGGAGGATGTCATTTTCGAACGGGGAGCGCGGTTTGGGGAAAGAGAAGCGCTGTTCCTCATACGCTGTTTACTGGATATTGTGAGTTATCTATCGCGGATTTGGACGTTTTATTAACTTGAAAAAGTAAATAGCCGTATTCGCGGCTTTGGATTAGCTGGAGCTTCGCCCCTATATTTATAGTAAGAGTGTCCTTGTTCGAAAAGAGTACGCGATGGTTTCAGCTATCCATCCACTTGGGCGTGCAAGCGCTCAAGAACACGCCGTTTGCGATACAGCATTTTCGCGGCTTCACCTACATCCTTCAGCGTTCCACGGTTGATCCAAGCGCCAAAGAGAATACCCGCGATCGGAATGAGCTGGAATAGCTTTTTCCATCCCCAATTATCGCGGTACGTGGCGAATACCTCGCGCCATCCCTGAAGCTGAGAGATCATTTGCACGTTCTCCTTTTCCACAGAGGCGTAGTTTGCCAGCTCTTCGAGAATCGCCTTTTTGCCAACAATGTCGGAGGATGAGAATTGCAGAACTTTGATTGTGAATATACGCTCCTGCTTGTCTTTCGGATCATAACCATAGCAGATGGCGATTTCTTGTATGGTTTTCAAAGACAGGCCAAGGATGGCCGGAATATCGATAGCAAGCGTCAATATCCCGCCAATGCCCGTTGTTGCACCTTGCAGGGTGGCCAGTTTAGAACGATTTTGGACAATTTCGTTGGCTGTTTGATCGAGTACTTGAAGCGGCAAAGTGCCCACGGTTTCTAACGTAAGCCCCTCCGTAGGAGGGGACAGATCTCCCTCGTATGGACGTTCAAGTTGCCCTTCCTTCCCATTCCGAAGACGAACTTCTTCCAAATGCCGCAAGGTTCCTCTCTCAGAAATCAGATATCGGCCTCCTGCTTGCAAATAATTCCCAAGCTCGTCCAACGCTTCACCTATTTTTTTGTTCAAAAACTTCGGTGTTAATCGATCCAGTACTTGGAAAGGGAGCCGTCCGATTTTCTCCCAAAACCACAGATCCTTTTGTTCGGCTTCCCAGACTTCTATGTCATGAAGTGCTTGCAACAGCTCATTTCTCGTTTCCGGATGGTGATCTTGCTTAGAATCATTCATGCTATGCACAACTCCTTTCTACATCGTATACGTAAGTATTCGCTTTTGGATGCAAGGGAACACATAAAACATCAGTTATTTTTCACAACACGAAGAGTTGAAATTGCACGAATCACTGAAGAAGAACGGCGTGAAGCCACAAGCGATGAGTGCGAAGTCATGGGAACCGATGATGAAGTCTTCGATAGGGCTTGTCATGCATAACTTTCTGTTCAAATTAACTCCCCAGGATTGTAAAATGCTTACTTTACCTAAAGTGATAACAAGAGTATAATGTTTTTACGAACTAATGTTCTTGTGAGGGTGTGGGGAAATGAAATGTCATGCAAACCGAGAGAATGAGAAATTAGCAAATGTTCTTACGCAAGCTTTTCAAGACCAGAAATTTATGATCTTGAACATTTATGATGAACATGGTGACCGGCAGATTATCGGTCTAATTACTAAAATCGATCAAGAATTTAGAAGAATAAAGGTATCTCACGAAGAGGGGGTAGATTGGATTCCACTTGATGATCTACTCAGTGCGGAAATTGCAATAAACTTCACAGAAAGCTTCATCTAACATAGCTGTTAAATGAAGCTTTTTGTTATTTTAACTAGTGACATTTATGCAATGGGCGGCAAGCCGCTTACCGCGCTAAATATCGTTGCTTTTCCAATTCGTACGTTGGACAAGGATGTGCTAGCGTAAGTAGATTGATAAAATGGAGTGCAAACTGGCAACGGTTGAGGTGCTCCATTTTTTGTGGATTTATCCGATTAACGGAGGTGTGCCGTGAATAAAGAGAAATTAATTCGTAAATTCGATAAACAATCGAACATCTATGAAATGAGAAGAAAGAAGCAATCTGAGCGGAGATGGCGATCAACATTGCTCGGCAGCGCAAAGGGAAAGGTATTGGAGATTGCCGTTGGTGCCGGAGCAAATTTCAACTTTTACCCGAAAGATGTGGAGGTAACAGCTGTAGACTTCAGTAGTGAGATGCTGGCTAAAGCCAAAGTTTCTGCCGCAGAGAGCGGAATTCGGGCATCGTTTGTACAATCTGATATTGAATTACTTTCCTTTCCCGAGGACTCATTTGATACTATCGTATCAACATTGTCCTTTTGCGGTTATGACAATCCTGTTCAAGTATTGAAAGCACTCAACTCTTTTTGCAAACCAGATGGTCAAATTTTGTTAATGGAGCATGGCCTCAGTTCAAACCGATGGATGAATAGAACCCAAAAATTGCTGGAGCCTATGTTCCATCGAGTAGTGGGCTGTCATTTGGACCGGGATATCATGGACATTCTTGGGCAATCCGAAGTACGTGTTCACCGGCTGCAGAGGTACCTTGCTAACACTATTCATCTGGTGTGGGCATCGCCGAATAAGGACTCAATCCTAGATGGAGTTGTTCAACAATAAAGATTGAGCCATTCGGCAGTTCTGATGCGTATTCGACCCATTTAAAGGAAGACTAGACAACATTCAGATCAAACATACTAGGATCAAATCCTTTTAAGGGGATGTGTCCATGTATAAAATATTCTTTCAATTCAAGTCGATCGTGGCATGCCTTATATTAGCAGCACTCACTGGTTGTCAGTCTCCTACAAATCATGCAATGGATGTTTCCCAGCCTGTTATTTCTGAATCGGAATCACCCAAAAATGCTTATTTGACCTTTGATGACGGGCCTTCCGAGAATACAGAACGGATCTTACATATTTTACGCAAATATGGCATTCATGCGACATTTTTTGTTGTCGGAAATTCATCTGTCGAGGGAAAACGGTTATATCGACTTATCCATGCGGATGGACATGTGATTGGTAATCATACATATACACATAATTATCATTCTCTGTATTCGTCCGTTCAGGCTTTCTCCAAAGATACAGAGCGTCTCGAAAGACTTTTAGAGCAAACGATTGGCGTAAGGTCTACTTTGCTTCGTTATCCAGGCGGATCCAACAATCTCGTTAGTCGGCATTACGGCGGGAGAGGTATCATGCCAAGCATTATTCATGAAATGAGCAAGGAGGGTTACGATTATATGGATTGGAATGTGAGCTCCACGGATGCAGCCAGGACCGTGCAGCCTAAGAATGAGATCATCGATGCTGTACTAAGTGCTAGTAAAACTAAAAAAGAGGCAATAATCTTAATGCACGATGTAAAAGTAAAAACGACAACGGTTGAGGCTTTACCTACCATTATTGAAGGTTTGCTTAAGCAAGGATTTCATTTTAGAGTATTAAGTAAGGATTCTTTTCATTATCATTTTAAGTAGATCTCACTCTTTCTTTTTATTTTGTTCCGCAAGGTAACCTGGATTATCATAAGCACCACCCGGATCAATATGAGTTACACCTTCCCAAATGTTCGGGACTTCAACTTGATCAGGATGTTCGAACACAAGGAGCCCTGATGGCAGCCTTCTTTCACCATAACGGCTCGATGGGTTGGTGATAAGATCACCCCCGACAACCATTTCCGAGGAAGCACCGCCGTCTAAGAAACCGGCATTTACGCAACCTTCTTTAAGTAACAGATCCTGAACGTCTTTTAAAGAAGCCCCAATACTTTTTGTTTGGCGACCGTCAATAACGACGATGACAATGACACCATCTGCTCGCTGACCGATGGCTGTCCGCGGGTTAAGGCCATCTCCTACAATGGGCAGAGCTTTACCGTTTGCAATGATGCGCGGATAGAAGGAAACGGCATCGGTCACATGCATAGCTAACAGCTCATCAATGGCATATTTGCCAATGATCAATTTTCCGGTATTGTCCAAGGCGACAACCTGTTGCGGTACAGTTCCATCAACGCTCGTATACAAAATCTTACCGCCTGACATAATAACTCCAATAGGAGCAAATCCGTTGCCTAGGCCCTGGGGGTCGTCGAAACCTCCACCATTGACACCGGCTAATGCTCCCGTACGTTTCACCATGGAACTGATCGTTTCACCTTGGCCCACTTGACTGGGTACAACTACTCGGATAGCTCTTGGGTCGTAAACGTACATTTTTTTACCAACCCAGCCATGTCCAGAGATATCTTCGACATCAATAACGTTGCCATCTTGTTTTTGAATGGTGATGGCATTCATATCCTGTTTCTCTATTGAGTTATTTTCACTCATTTGCATAACACTCTGGATCATTTCGTCTCGTTTCTTCACGCCAACAAAAATCCACGCCCAGTCGCGATGTTGTGTGGCAATAACGGTATCCGCAAGAAACAGGCGAATTTTCTCTCCTGGCGGCGTTAAGAAAAGAAAGCTGACTACAAGAAATACAAATAAAATACAAATCAATAATGAACGTTTCAGCCAGCTTCCGCTTTGCTCTTGTTTGTAATTAATTCCGGCTAGCTTCATGTTAATGGATGCCTACTTTCTTTATAATTTTAGATGTGATCCGATCTGACTTATATAAGTACCGCAAACAAGCGCATGCGGTTTACAAGGAAATTTTTCTGTAAGTATATAATGCTAACCTGTAGTAGAGATGAAAATGAGCTTAAGATTTGATGACCACGTCAATGTAAATAGAGCCAATCTCTCCAAATAATTCAAAGTAACTTTATCTATGCCCATACCCCTACATATATCCGTATTAAGTTCAAATACATGACATGAGCCGCAATATTATTGCGGTTTTTATTGCGTAAATAATGGGGCTCAACAAAAGCCAAAATTAATCTCCTATTAAATTTGAAAATTAATTCAAATTTAATAGGAGATTAATTTTGCTATGCTATGTTTGTGAATAGGCGTAATGTACACAATTTTAACTCACATGAATAAAAAGGGAGGGCAACAACATGAAGAAACTTGGACTAGTCACATCATTGGTCAGCCTACTCTCTCTATTGAACGTAACCGGGGCTTCGGCCAGTAGTTTTAATGATGTCTCCGATGTTAGTCCCTATGTATCGTATATCAATGATCTTCAACGGTTAGGCATTACAGATGGTATTTCCCCAGGACTGTTCGGTCCGACTCAGACGGTGACACGCGCACAGTTCGCTAAGTTTGTCACGACAGCTTTTCAATTGAAAGAAAACGGTTCATCCGTACCTTTTCAGGATATACAAAATCATTGGGCTGCTCCTTATGTTCGAGCAGCTTATCAAGCTGGCATCATTGATGGAACGAGTGCGAGTACATTTGCGCCTGAACAACCGGTGAAACGGGAAGAAGCCGCTGCAATGATATGGCGGCTAGCCCAGAGCAAAGTCACCGCTACACCAGCTGAACTCCAATTTCAAGACTCACCCGATGCATGGGCCGTCAGTGCGATTAGCGGTGTGCTATCCAAAGGCTGGTACGCGGCTGATGTTAGTAAATTGGGTGAGAGATGGGTATACCGTCCACGTGACAACATGACAAGACAGGAGATAGCTACCTTGCTTGACCTGTCCATGAAGGATTTGCCGGGCAGCATTTGGAGACCTGCTTCTTCGGATACGTCGTCACAACAGGAGTCTGCTTTGCCCGCTTGGCAGCAATCGCTTAAGGATCATTTGCTAAATCAAGAAACGGACTTTCAAGTCACATTAGACGATCCGAGTGAATTTCAACAGATAAAAGGTTTTGTTGATGAGCTTTTAGCACAGAACGATTATTTGCATTACATTTTTCATAGTATGAAGTATGAATATGACGGAATTTCAACCGCTACATTTAACATCTCCTACTTGGAGACCAAAGCGCAAACGGACTATGTTTCCGAACAGGCCAAGACGATCCTAGCATCCATCACGAATGCCGGGATGAACGGTTTTGAGAAAGAGAAGGCAATTCATGATTACGTGATCTCTAAACTGGCTTACGATCAATCCTTGATCGAACATTCCGCATATGGCGGGTTGACCAAGGGAACGACTGTTTGTCAAGGGTATGCCTTACTAACTTATCGACTGCTTACCGAGGCGGGTATCGAGAATAAAATCGTTGAAGGCCAAGCTAATGGACAGCTTCACACATGGAACTTGGTCAACTTGGCAGGCAACTGGTATCATCTTGATACGACTTGGGACGACCCAGTTCCCGATGAGAAAGGCCGATTGACCTATAATTACTTTAATTTGACAGATGCCCAAATGCAGTACGATCATAGGTGGACCGGAACGGCTTACCCAGTCGCTTCTCATGATTTCATTCAAGAGCTAGGACTAGAAGTCCAGTTGGGCACATTGGATGCGGCTTCTGCTCAAGCATTGTTAAGTTCTACAGGACTCTCAGGCGAAACAGCTGCGAATCGGGCAGACTCTATAACGGAAGTACAATCTTTTCTTCAACAAGGTCTATCCGCTCGTCAGAACCAGATCAGCTTCCATTACAAAAGCTCTTTGGGCAGTGCTCAGGCTGTTATGAAAGCGGCGCTTACCACTAAACTAATGTCAAACTACAATCTTGGAAAAGTGACGTACCAATTTGGTCCTGATACACGATGGACGGGCTATACCGTGATGACGGTTAATGTTACATATAGCCCATAGAATGGATTAATCACCTACTAACGCAGTGTGATATGGACTTACAGTCAAGTACAATTGAAAAAAAGAGGTTGTTCTGAAACTTAGGCAGCCCACAAAGGTGATTCCTGTATTGTGTATTGCACAGGGGTCATCTTTTTTAATCCCCATTGATACTGATTACGAAGGATTTATGGATACTATAGCAACAAAATACCTAAGTATCTTACAATTTTTCTATGTATTTTACGATAAAAGGAAGCGCATCCATGAAATAATACGAAGGGACGGACTTCACTTTCACTAGGGGGATTCAACAATGAAACGGGATATTCAAGCTATCATTGCTCAGATGACATTGGAAGAAAAAGCTGGCATGTGCTCGGGTTTTGATTTTTGGCGATTAAAAGGTGTAGAGCGACTTGGCATTCCTACGATTATGGTAACGGATGGCCCGCACGGGTTGCGCAAGCAGCGAGGCGGTACCGACCATCTGGGCATATTCGACAGCGTGCCCGCGACATGTTATCCTTCCGCCGCTGGTATGGCCAGCTCGTGGGACCGGGAATTGATTGGCAAGGTAGGCGTGGCGCTCGGCGAAGAGTGCCAAGCGGAAGACGTAGCCGTCCT
The DNA here is from genome assembly GCF_059691975.1 of Paenibacillus sp. J22FR5. Classification (NCBI taxonomy): domain Bacteria; kingdom Bacillati; phylum Bacillota; class Bacilli; order Caryophanales; family Paenibacillaceae; genus Paenibacillus; species Paenibacillus sp. J22FR5. The sequence goes on from NZ_JCAUAN010000019.1 coordinate 88,909, forward strand.
GCTCGGACCAGGTGCAAACATCAAACGCTCGCCGTTATGCGGACGCAACTTCGAGTATTTCTCAGAAGACCCATACCTTTCCTCTGAAATGGCCACCAGCCATATTCAAGGTGTTCAAAGCCAAGGCGTCGGCACGTCGCTCAAACACTTCGCGGTGAATAACCAGGAGCATCGGCGCATGGGTGTTGACGCGATTGTCGATGAACGCACGCTGCGGGAAATATATTTAGCGAGCTTCGAAGGTCCCGTGAAGAACGGTCAACCATGGACGGTCATGAGTGCTTATAACAAAGTCAACGGAACATTCGCTTCCGAAAACGCATATTTGCTTACCGATATTTTGAAAGAAGAGTGGGGACACGAAGGATTTGTCGTCACGGATTGGGGCGCTAACAACAATCGGGTAGAGGGTCTTGCAGCAGGACAAGAGCTGGAAATGCCCTCAAGCGGCGGACTCGGCGACCGGAAAATCGTCGCGGCCGTCCACAACGGCGAGTTATCCGTGGAGGCGTTAGATCGAGCTGTGGAACGGATCTTGCGTATCATTTTCATGAGCGTAGATAACAAAAAACTAGGAGCCTCGTACGACCGAGATGAACATCATAACCTAGCCCGCTCGGTTGCAAGGGAAACGATGGTTTTGCTGAAAAACGATGACAATCTGCTGCCATTGGCAAAAGGGAAAAAAGTGGCGGTCATTGGTGCTTTCGCTCAAAGCCCGAGATACCAAGGCGGCGGCAGCTCGCACATTAAGCCGACCCAATTAGACGTACCTTTTGAAGAAATCCAAAAGTTAGCGGGAGATTCCGCAACAGTCGTGTATGCGCAAGGCTATCATGCCGATAAAGACGACCTTGACGCCGAACTGATCGAGGAAGCTAAAATAGCAGCCAGCGAAGCAGATGTCGTGATCGTGATTGCAGGTCTGCCCGACCGATACGAATCCGAAGGCTACGACCGTAAGCATTTGCAAATGCCAACGAACCAGAACCAGCTGATCGAAGCAGTAGCGGGTGTGCAAAGCAACGTGGCGGTCGTGCTTTTGAACGGCTCCCCCATCGAAATGCCTTGGATTAGCAGCGTGAAATCGATTCTTGAAGCTTATTTGGGCGGTCAAGCGGTAGGTGGTGCGATTGCCGATTTATTGTTCGGCGAAGCGAATCCGAGTGGCAAGCTTGCCGAGACATTCCCGATGAAGGTGAGTGACAATCCATCGTTCCTCTTTTTCCCAGGCGAAGGCAATCGGGTTGAGTACCGCGAAGGTATTTTCGTCGGCTACCGTTACTATGATACGAAGCAAGTGAAGCCGCTGTTCCCATTCGGATATGGACTCAGCTATACAACGTTTGAATATGAGAATCTGGTTATCGATCACAAGGAAATCAAGGATACGGATTCGATTAACGTACAGGTTACGGTGCAAAATACAGGAGCTCGTGCCGGTAAAGAAATCGTTCAGCTTTATGTCCGCGACTTGGAAAGCACGGTTATTCGCCCAGCGAAAGAGTTGAAAGGCTTCGCCAAAGTTGAGCTTGAGCCGGGAGAAAAGAAGACGGTAACGTTCTCGCTGGAGAAACGCTCCTTCGCCTATTACAACACCCAGCTGAAGGATTGGCATGTAGAAACCGGCGATTTTGACATTATGATCGGACGTTCGTCGGAAAACATCGTCTTGAGCAGCACGGTTCATGTCGAATCGACCGTCCCCGTGAAAATCAAATGCGACAGAAACACGATGCTCTTTGATCTCATGAGTGATCCGCAGAGAGGGCCGATCGTGCAAGGTTTGATTCAGAAGTTTCAGGAGGGAATGGGCATTTCGATGACGGAGGTTGAATCCATGGAAGGCATGGGCGAAATGTTCGCCGAAATGATGAAGTATATGCCACTGCGCAATTTGGTTGCTTTCAGCCAGGGGGCATTTACAGATGAGATGCTGGATGGGCTTGTTCAACAATTGAATCAAATTTAAAAAAACATGGGCACTGTTATTCATAATGGTGTCCATGTCATTAAAAAAAGGCTGAGCCCAGAAGAAGAAATTCTTTCTTTGGGGTGTTCAGCCTTTTTTTTCTAATCATCTCAGATTATTGTTGCCCTGTGTAAGGGGATGGCGTCATTTGAGGCCCTTGATACATGGGGGAAGGTGTTTCTAACGGATTTAGGCTATGGATCGCTTGTTATGTTAAAATGTTTATAAATTTATGCACACATATATGCGAATGGAGTGATATCGCAGTGACAAATAATCGGAACTGGGCTGGCAACTATACATACAGCGCCTCGAAATTTCATGCTCCCACGAACGTGGAGGACGTACAAGAATTGGTGGCGCGCAGTAGTCAAATCAAGGTGCTTGGCACGCGCCATTCGTTTAATGGCATCGCCGATTGCACGGATAGCTTGATCTCGCTTCAGAACCTGAACCGAGTAATTGAATTGAACCGTGAGAACAATAAGGTAACGGTTGAAGCAGGCATTCGATATGGAGAGCTGGGTCAATTTCTTCACGCGAATGGGTATGCGCTGCACAATTTGGCGTCGTTACCGCACATTACTGTTGCAGGTGCATGTGCAACGGCTACACATGGTTCTGGTGATCGGAATGGGAATCTATCGACAGCGGTTCATGCACTGGAGATCGTGAAAGCAGATGGGGAAACGATCGTGTTTTCTCGCGAGCAACAAGACGGGGCTATTGCCGGTGCAATCGTTGGACTTGGCGGATTAGGCGTTGTTACGAAGCTCACCATGAATGTGATCCCCACATTTGAGATGAGTCAGAACGTCTACGACAATCTGCCATTGGTCCAGCTTGAAGAGCATTTTGACGATATTTTTTCAAGCGGCTATAGTGTCAGCCTGTTCACGGACTGGAAGGAATCGACGTTCAATCAAGTCTGGATCAAGCGTAAAATGAGGGATCAAGCCTCTTTGCAAGTGGACCCTGAATTTTTCGGGGCAAGATTAGCCGACACACATCGTCATCCGGTGCCAGGCCACACTTCAGAGAATTGCAGCGAACAGATGGGGATATCAGGACCATGGCATGAACGGATGCCGCACTTTCGCATGGATTTCACTCCAAGTGCTGGAGAAGAATTGCAAAGTGAGTATTTCGTGCCCCGCCAAGATGCTTATCAGGCCTTATGTGCGCTTGATCGCATCAAAGAGGTCATATCGCCACTGCTCTATGTTTCTGAGGTACGCACAATTGAAGAAGACGATTTGTGGATGAGTCCTTGCTACAAACAGAAGTCAGTTGCTGTCCACTTTACGTGGAAACCTGATTGGGAGGCCGTTAGGCAAGTGCTGCCGATCATTGAAAAAGCACTCGAGCCCTTCCAAGCTCGACCACATTGGGGCAAGCTGTTTACGATGCCACCAGCCCGAGTGCAATCGCTCTACGAGAAACTGCCAGAGTTCCAGCAACTACTGCTGCAATGTGACCCGCAAGGCAAGTTCCGTAACGACTTCTTGCTTACGTATGTGATGGGGAACGCCAAATGAAAAGAATTGGATGCTTTCATGCCCATTATTCGAATATTGAACACATTGACAATGCGCTAAGTAGCTTGGACGTGGAACTTATTCATTTTGTGGATCCAGGCCTTGATCGTTTGAAAATGGATGCGGATTTCAGTGCGGAAATCGCTGAGAAGAAAGTGATTGAAACCCTAGATTGGATAGCCAAATGCCACGTGGACGCTATTTTAATCACATGTACGTTTTTTACAGCGATATTCAATGAAGAAGTTCATCGGTTTCCCATCCCGATCATCAAAATTGATGATCCTTTGTTCGCAGATATTTGTCTGATGGATCAACCCACGATTGTTGCATTTACGAATCCGAGCACAGTTCAAGGAACGATGAATCAATTCGTTTCCTATGCAAGGAGGAAGGGTAATGAGATTGATGCGGAGCCTTATCTTCTGGAGAACACTTTTGAACTTATCATGCAGGGTAAAAAAAGGGAGTACCTCCAAGCTGTCTCGCAAGGGTTGATTCAGATAATGGAGGAAAATCCAACGAAGAGAGTGGTTGCTGCTCAACTATCGATGGTCCCAGCAGCGCAGCTCGCAGAGGAGCATAAAAAGATTCCCGTAGGAAACCAACTCGTCTCTTTATCCGCCTACATGAAAGAAGTGTTAGCGATCTGAATAGGCCAGCGGAAACGAAAAAGCCCCGATTCGTATATAGGAATCGAGGCTTTTTGTGTTGATATTCTCGGTCTTAGGGAATGACCACCGAGTTCTTTTCCTGCAGCGTGCTGAGGTCGTTCGCTTTGATCAATCCGTTCGAGACGGTATATAGCGTATCTCCGATATAGAGAACGCGCTGCACTTGTTTGTCGCCAGCCTGAACGTATTGCCCTGCTTTCAGTAGATCTTCCTGCGTGAGATGCGTAATACCGCCACGGAACTGGAAGCCTTTTTCCAGATCAAGATTGTATACATATGCACCCTGGAAAGCAAAACTTCCGTATGCACTAGCTGGATGGTTAGGATTGTTCGAAGCTTGGTTCGGATCGATTTTCATCACGTTAACCGGGAAGGCAAGTAGGTTTTTCTCTTTGGAAAAGAGCAATGCTCGGTGATTGTACAGCAGTTCCGAATCCGTACCACGGTCTCCGATCAGTTCCTTGAATTTCTCCTTCGGATTATTCACATCGGATACATCGAACAGCGCCACTTTCATGCCTTGGTAATAGGCGATGGACTGTGGTCCATTGGGATTTTTGATATCGACCTCGATGGTATCTTTCCCGAAGCCAATAATATGATTTTCATCATAAGGATGCAGATAATTGCTGTAGCCAGGAATTTTCAGCGCTCCTAACAATTTCGGTTGGTCGGGTTGCTTTAAATCTAAGACAAATAGCGGGTCCGTGTTCTTAAAAGTAACCATATACGCCCGATCGCCCATGAAGCGGGTAGAGTAGATACGTTCGCCTGGTGCGATGTTTTCAATCTTGCCTTCTACTTTAAGGTTCGCATCAAGGATGTAAACATGGTTCTTCATGGTCTCTTCATAGGTTGTCGTAGCAAGTCGGAGGTGACCGTTATGCTCATCCATGGAAAATTGATTGAGTAATTGTCCAGGTACCTTGCCTGTATTCGTATAAACGGCTTTTCCTGTGTTCAGCCTGAATTGATAAACGATCGTTTCCTGCTGCTCGTCATATTTCGTTGCGGCTACATATAAGTTCTCTTCGGAGGCGTACACGTTCTGCCCTGAGCCGAGATAGGATGTGACACTCATGGTCTGAGCCAAATCATTCAAGTTGATGCCGCCGATGAGTACATAGTTAGGCTCAAGTGCTTTGGGTAAATAATAGAATTGGTCTAACGGAACAGAAGTGAAGGAATCACCAGCCGATGAATCCCGATAAGATGGAGCGAGCTCTTTCTTCACGCCTTCCTTATCCGCCATTTCTCGGTACTGATAGTAATTTACATACTTATTGGCGATAAAATAGAGGGATGATCCGATTTTGCGGGAAGATATGTAACTTCCTTCAAGCTCAGCTTCCTTCAGAAGCTTCAGGTTATTCCGATCCGTGAGATCGTAAACCATAACCTTCGTGGTTGCCTGCGACCTAATCGGCATGATCATTTTCTTTTCAGTTATGCTAGTGCTAGCGTTAGGGCTTGCGCCCTCATTATAAGGCAGTACTTTGAAGTTCTGATAAGAAAGACCCAGCACGATGAGATGCTTGTCATCCACGTAGATTTCACTTGGTTGGAACTGTGATGTTTGATTTTGAGGAAAATCAAGGATACTCAGCACTTTCATCTGATCAGCAGGATATGCCTCAGTGACGACGATACGCTGCTTGTTCACCGTATAGATGTACGTTCCATCGGTTTTGACGACATCTGATTCATCTACGCCTTGGACTTGAACGTTCGTACTCGAGTATTCAGGCGCCACTGAGTTGGATGATTCCGCGTTACTGGCACCGGCAGTAGCTGAAGCGGTGCTGTTGGAATCGGCTTTCATCTCTTTGGCTAATACACCACCTGTGCGGAGCCCGTTGCTTTCATTTTGCGTCAACAGTGTGACTAAGTGGTCATAGGTACCAACAACCGGCAAGCTGTCCGCTTGCTTCGTGATATTCACGGAACTCGTTGCTGAGTCCCAGCGAACAATATGATTGGCGCTTTCCATAAAGAAGCGCAAAGGTACGTAGAGGGAGTTATCTACGATTTGAGTAGTGCCATGGATGGTGGTTGCTTTCCCGTTAACATAGGCAAAATCCGAATTCAGAGGTAGCTTCAACTCGTACCCGTCACGCTTAACCATCGCAACACGTTCAGCTTCATGCCAAGTCACATCCATGTTTAAAGCGTTTGCAAGATCTCGAACAGATGCCATCAAGATACCATCCATCATTTTTGGCTGCATCGAGAAGGCGATCGGCTGGCCCTCGAGCTTGACCATGGTCTCCTGACCAGCAGTTGTGGTCACAGGAGAAAAAGCGGATGTTAAGATTATCGCGGTGAACAGGAGGCCAGCAGCCCAAACCTTTTTCTTCATCTTCTTCATCCTTTGCTTCGTTATTGAGCGGTTTCCTTTATTTATATCTGTACCCATTAAACGGATGAACTTGTCAATTTGTTTCAGCCATTTGAAAATATTTATTGGCTAGAAACGGTCTTTAAGTTACACCAGAAAGAACGCTAACGGATTCCTCCTGTCAAATGGTATATACAAGCTTATCTGTCATACAATGAGATTGTACAAGATACTGCTTGACTATGGGGGAGCTATGAATCATAAAACGCTCATGATCTTACAAATTGCCGCTACTTACATGGGTACAGTGGTTGGTGCAGGATTTGCCTCAGGGCAGTCCATCATGCAGTTCTTCACGGTATACGGAGCGTATGGCGGAGTTGGCATCTTAATTGCCACTTTCTTTTTTATATGGATTGGTACGAAAATGATGATTCTATCTCATAGAATTCAGGCATCCTCCTATCAGGAGCTGAATAATTATTTATTTGGGGATATGTTTGGGAAAGTCGCTAATACGTTGACGTTTATCATCTTATTTGGTGTAACAGCTGTGATGATGTCGGGTACTGGATCTATTTTTGAGGAGCAAATCGGCTTACCTTATCAGTATGGAATTATCATAAGCATTTTACTGAGCTATCTGATTATGAGCAAAGAATTAAACGGAATTATGGCGGCAAATTCGCTGGTGGTCCCTTTGATGCTTTTTTTCATGATCCTTGTTACGTTCCGGGTTGTCGGAATTGAGGGGATATGGGAAGCAACCAATTGGCAAAAACAGCAGTCAATGGATCATCTGAAATGGCTCATCAGTCCTTTTACCTATGTCGCATTAAATTTTGCCTTTGCTCAAGCGGTTTTGGTGCCCTTAGGGAATGAAGTGAAAGATGAGAGCATACTGAAATGGGGGGGCTTTTGGGGAGGCATTGGGCTAGGGGTTATGTTATTCATCAGCCATTTTGCGATACATGCAAGGATGCCAGAGATTTTGAGTTTCGATATTCCAATGGCCGAAATTATTCGAGGTTTCGGGCAGTTCTTCCATGTCTTATTCATACTGGTCATCTATGGGGAAATATTAACGACAATCATTGGCAACGTGTTTGGCATCACCCGACATATCCAAAGTATATATGCGCTGCCACGGAATTGGTTGGTTCTGGGTACATTGCTGACCTGTTTATTAATCAGTCAGGTTGGTTTTGCTTCTCTACTTACTTATCTTTACCCGCTGTTCGGATATATGGGTATGATTCTTCTTGTTTTTTTGGTAATAAGACCTGTACCTAGTAAGTAAACAAGATGAAAATAGCTATGAAGAGGCTGCGAAATCGCTTATAAAAAAAGTCCGCCCTCTTTAGATCTGAAGAGGAACGGACTGTTCTAACTTATGCTTTTTCATTCAATGATCTATTTCGCTCAATCGAAAGTTTGCTTAGAACGCTGGCACGATCGCGCCTTTGTATTTATCTTCAATGAACTTTTTCGTGTCAGCGGAATTCAGTTCCTTAGCAAGCTTTTGCATCGCTTCGGAATCCTTGTTGTCCGGGCGAGAAACGACGATGTTCACGTAAGGTGAATTTTTGTCCTCGATGAACAAAGCGTCTTTCGTCGGATTTAGATTCGCTTGAAGCGCGTAGTTCGTATTGATCAGAGCCAAATCAAACTCACCGATCGTACGTGGCAGCATAGCAGGGTCTAATTCTTTGATTTGAAGTTTCTTTTTGTTTTCTACGATATCTTGAACCGTACCTTTGATGCCAACGCCGTCTTTCAGTTTAATCAAACCGTTTTTCTCCATCAGCGCAAGCGCACGGCCGGCATTAGAAGGATCGTTAGGAATAGCGACGGAAGCGCCGTCTTTCAATTCAGCAGCGGATTTTACCTTTTGGGAGTAAGCACCGAATGGTTCGATGTGCACGCCAACTACTTTTACGAGGTTTTGCTTTTTATCAAGGTTGTATTGATCCAGGTAAGGCTGATGTTGGAAAAAGTTAGCGTCCAATTGTTTTTCAAACACTTGTACGTTCGGTTGAACATAATCGTTAAACTCAATAACTTCAAGCTTAACGCCTTGTGCTTTCAATTTCTCTTTAATGCTATTCAAAATTTCAGCATGAGGAACTGAAGATGCGCCGACTTTAAGTGTCACTTCTTTTGCAGCAGCTGGAGTAGCAGAGGCAGCAGGTGCCGAGCTTGCAGGAGTTTCAGCGGCTTTCTGTCCGCATGCTGCAAGAGCAAGCACAACGAATAAGGTCATTAAGGATAAGGTAAGTTTCTTCATGTTGAGATTCCCTCCAATAGTATGTGTTTTATTTGCGGTTGTACTTAGCAACTAATCGGTCTCCTAGCATTTGCAGGAGCTGAACGAATAGAACGAGAATGACGACGGTCACGATCATGATATCGGTACGGAACCGCATGTAGCCGTAGCGAAGCGAGAGATCCCCAAGCCCGCCGCCTCCGACGACGCCTGACATGGCGGAGTAGGAGAGCAGGGCAACAGCCGTCACGGTGACGGCTGAGATTAGACCCGGGCGCGCTTCCGGCATCAGGACGCGCCAGACGATTTGCCACGGCGTAGCGCCCATCGACTGCGCGGCTTCAATGACGCCGCTGTCGATCTCGCGCAGCGCGGTTTCAACCAGCCGCGCGAGAAACGGCGCGGCTGCGATAACGAGAGGCGGGATCGCTCCCTGTACGCCGATGGTTGTATGCACGATTGCCTTCGTGATCGGAAAAACCGAGATCATCAGAATGACGAAAGGCACAGAGCGCAGGATGTTCACGATCAGCGAGAGCACTCCGTAAAGCGGCAGATTTTGCAGCAGCTGCCCCTTAGAGGTAAGAAATAAAATGATGCCCAGAGCCATGCCGATGATGACAGTGAATAAGAGCGACCATCCCAGCATTACGAGTGTATCGCCAGTTGCTTTCGTAATTTCGGACCAGTTAATGTCCCAGGTCATATTCATTGGTTGAGCACCTCCACGTCGATTCCTTCTTGCACAAGTTTGGCAATTACAGAATCGATTTCTTCTTGGTTTCCGCCTGTTAATTGGGCAACCAATTGACCGTAAGGTACACTTTTCATGGAAGAAATAGTCCCCTGAAGGATGGCAAAGGACACATTCGTCGACTTGACGGTTTCGAACAAGATCGGTTCATATGTTTTGGCACCGATATAGGTAATCCGAATCACCGTTCCGTGCTTTTCTCCCTGTTTCATCATCGGATCCTGATCTGAACTTTGTGCGAAATCAGAAACTTGTCCAACGAAATCCTTCGTCACCGCATGCTGCGGCTTCAGGAATACGTCAAGCACTTTCCCAGTTTCAACAATCAAGCCTTTTTCCATAACGGCAACGCGGTCGCAGATCGCACGAATGACCTGCATTTCATGTGTGATGAGCAAGATCGTAATACCAAGCTTTCGATTGATATCGAGCAGCAGCGAAAGAATTGAATTCGTTGTCTGAGGATCGAGCGCCGAGGTTGCTTCGTCGCAGAGTAGAATATCTGGATGATTGGCCAAAGCTCTTGCAATACCGACACGCTGCTTCTGTCCGCCAGAAAGCTGGTTTGGATACTTATGCGCGTGTTCCTGCAGACCGACTAAATCGAGCAACTCCTTGATTCTGGCTTGAATCGCCACTTGCCCCATCCCAGCCAACTTCAGAGGAAAGGCAATATTTTCGGCAACGGTAGATGAAGAGAGGAGATTGAAATGTTGGAAAATCATCCCGATTTTGCGGCGTTTCGTTTGCAGCTGGCGAGAATCCAACTTCGTCATTTCTTCACCATCAATGTGAATGCTGCCAGAGGATGGTCGCTCCAGTAGATTTACACAACGTAGTAAAGTACTCTTTCCTGCACCCGAGTGTCCGATGATGCCGAATATTTCTCCACGATCGATATGTAAATGGATCTGCTGGATGGCCGGTACACGTCCCGGTATATCCTCATATACTTTTTGTAAATTTTCGATATGAATCAGGATGAATACCCCCTATTCCACGCAAATATTGGTGATTATATATTTTGACCAACGGTAGATCATTTTATAAGAAATTACAACAGGATGCAACATCTAATAAGAAATGCTGACGAAATCCGATCCTTCGGTCGGCCAAATGGCTATGACCGAAGGATATTTCCACCGCATTTTCATTCAAAAAGCTGCATGTAGACATCGAAACCAAAGGCGAACACACGTATGGGATGACAGTGGTTTGTGCGCTTAAGCATTTCTTCGTGCCCAATATTGCTTCCAATGAAAATATATGAAACATCCAAAGCAAAATCCGCATAACGCCAGCACGACGGCAACGGTGAGCATACTTAGACTAATAAAGGCCAGGATCGTTATATTTAGAATGGAAGCAGCTAGGGTAACGACTAGAAAAAGAATAGCTAATAAGTTATTGAAACGGAGAAGCTCGCGGCTCTCAGTTCGGCTACTAACAGGAAAGAGTGGAGAAAACAACCGAACAAACAGATTGTATTTTACACCAAAAGAACGACTAATCAGCTGAACAATCAGAGGAAGGACAAGAATCCACAGCTGCTGAGTGAGGACACTAGCAAGTATACTTAGCAGAATACCCAATTGATTACCTCGTACGCGATGCAGGGGAACTTCGTCAACACAATCATAATCTACCCGTACTTGTTGGTTCGCCATAGTCATCCTCCTTTCAAAATGTATGATTGTTATCATCATTATACACTAATTCATAGTATTCTGATAGGATTAATTAAAATAATTTTTACCGCGGGTTCTTCAGAAACATGCTAGGCGTCATTCCCTGCCATTTACGGAATCCGCCAATATACGAGTAAATGCTTTATTGTAAGATTCCTTTCACAACCTGCTGTAGTTTGTCTTTATATTTTCATGAAGTAGCAGGATTCTAGGAATATTTAGCAACTTTGTTACTTCTATATAATCGTGTATTTCGATATGCTAAAGACAAAGAAATATAGGATGATTTGGAGGGAATAGAGATGACGAAATCGTTAACTAGACTAACGAGGGAACAGAAGCAACACTTTGAAACAGAGGGTTATGTCATTGTTAAAGGGTTATTTACAGCGGGTAATCTTGCCGAAATAGATGAAACTTTTGAAGCGATGAGCCATCAAACGATCCCGGGTTATTTTGAACCTGAGTTGACAATTGAAGCCATAGATCCCTTAAAACGGTACCCGCGCGTCATACACCCGCATCGGTTTAATGAGATGGCCAAGACCTATATGCTGCATCAGCCTGTGTTAGAAGTGTTAGCAGATTTGTATGAAGAAGAAGCATTGGCTGCACAAAGCATGTTTTATTACAAACCGCCGGGCTCTCGGGGGCAGGCGCTTCATCAGGATAATTTTTATCTGCAGGTGGAGCCAGGCAATTGTATTGCAGCTTGGACAGCGATTGACGCGGCTGATGAGGAAAACGGGGGATTGCTCGTTGTACCGAAAACGAACGCACTCGAAATCTCATGTCCCGATATCGCAGATTCGAAGGAATCATTTACGACCCACTATGTGAAGCCGCCCAAGGACGAGAAGGCCATGCCGGTCATCATGGACCGAGGCGATGTCCTCTTTTTCAATGGAAATTTGATTCATGGCTCTTATCGAAATAAATCTAAGGATCGCTTTCGCCGAGCATTCATCTGCCATTATGCCAATGCCTCTGCGACGCATATCAGCAATCATTACCGACCTTTGTATCGTCAAAATGGAGAAACTGTTTCCTTAGAAATTAACCCGAACGGCGGTCCATGCGGCGATGAGTTCGAGACTGTGTATCCACATTAAACAAGAAGAATAGATCGAACCGTTTCTAAGCCCGGATCCGTGGCTCGGAACGGTTCTTTATTATTTTAAGGGGAAAGCAGGTATTACATATGATTTCGCTTGACAGGTAAAACGTATCAATTTAATCTATAAGGAGATGTTAAACGTTTAACTGATGGAGTTGAAACACATATGAGTAAACCAAAACAAGTCACAATTGTAGAAGTGGCAGCAGCAGCAGGCGTATCGATTGCCACCGTCTCTAATGTGTTGAATCGAGGTGGGATTCGTTCATCCAAAGAGACGATTCGTAAAGTCGAATTGGCAGCAGAGCAATTGGGATATCGCCGCAATACGATGGCAGCTGGATTAAGCCGGAATAAAACGTTCGAGATCGGCCTCATCGTTCCAGGCTTGACGAGTTACTACGGACAGCTTGCGGAGCATTTGCAGATTGAAGCTCACCATGCGGGCTATCACTTATCCGTCTTTTCCTCAGGAGGATTCGATCCGACGAATGAACGAAGAAATTTAGAAGTTTTGCTGCAGCGAAGAGTAGATGGACTGATATGTCATGGATTAGCGATGGGAATGGATTCCACACGCTCGATTGTAAATAGTGGCACGCCTTTAGTGCTCATTAATGGTTGGGGTTGGCCCGAGGATATCGCCGTTGGAGCTGTAAATTTAGGCTTTGCCGAGGCTTGCAGACAGTCAACGAAGCTGCTTATAGATCGCGGCTGTGATTCACTCATCTATGTGGGAAGCAGACGCTCCAAAGTAATTGATGAACAGCGCCGCAATGGATTTGAGACGGGCATACAACAACTGACTGTGGAGATCCCTCATCAAATCGTGGAAATGAAGGAATTAAACCTGGAGACATTTCTCCAAGATGTGATCACTGGTCAAGCTCAGCGAACGGGTATCATGGCTTTTGATGATCATATAGCATTAAAGATCCTATCGGCCGCAAGTAAATTGAAAATCGACATCCCTGGCCGACTACAAATGATTGGTATTAATAACGATTATATTGCGATGCATAGCTACCCTGGCATTTCAAGCTGGGACATTCCTTACCAACTTCAGGCCCAAATGGCGATTAATAAATTGCTGCATAAGTTTGGTCATACCGTAGAGACGGGTGAGGAACGAGAATTTGAAGTCCCGCTTACTTTCATAGAACGCGAAACAACCAAATTGGCTTAGACAGAGTGATTCGAACATGTGTCCTACGCCACCATTGGTAAAGAGGATGCCCAGGGCTTGCTTGAGCGCGGTTCCTACAGCGTGCGCGGTGCGCCCCTCGCTCCAGTGGATAATTCCAGTAGAACGCTTATAAAAAATAGCTAAAAAATGAATTTGATGGACAAATCCAGTCAAATTGACCGTTTTGGGCCTATTGGAGCCGATTTAAATGGATAAATCCAATGTAGAGACACTGCCTCGACTAGCTAGCCACTCATGCTTCGCCTCTCATCGCGCCTTTCGGAATGAGAGGCGAAGCGCTACGATGCCTCAGCCAGCAGGGGTCACCCGCATCTTGCGGCCACCTCTTTTTCATTCAAACTTATGGATTGACAGGTGGTAATACCTGCCTATATAATGAAAAAAACGATTACGTAAACGTTTTCTTTTCGAGGGGCTGATTCATACATGACTGGAATTAAGCAGGTTGCCGAAATCGCAGGAGTTTCGATTGCAACCGTATCGCATGTTATCAATGGTACACGGTTTGTTTCTGAGGAGACAAAGAATAAGGTTTTCAGGGTCATGCAGGAGTTGGATTATCGGCCTAATTCCGCGGCGAGAAGCTTGCGGAGTCAGAAGTCCAATACCATCGGGCTGATCGTTCCTATTTTGCCTTCGGACACGTCAAACTTCTTTTTTATGACGGTTGCACAAGGCATTCAGCATACGCTCAAGAAGCATGGCTATCATTTGCTGCTTAGCAACAATACAACAGAAGAGATTCATGATGAGATCGAACAAATCAAGCTGTTCAATACGAAACAAATTGATGGTTTGATTATTGCTTCGATTGCGAACGAGGTTAGCTATTTAAATGAAATTGTCGGCAAGCAGTATCCAGTCGTTTTCATAGATCGTCAACCGCGAGGCTATCAGGGAGATTATGTGCTTGCCGATGGATATGGCGGAACTTACCAAGCGATTCAAGCTTTATTTGATAAAGGACATCGCAACATTGGGCTGTTGACAGGTGAGCTTGGCATTACGACCAGCAATGAACGTTTTGAAGGGTACAAACAAGCGTTACAGGATAACGGCATTGCCTATAATCCAGAGATCGTGAGTATCGCTCATTCTGATTTTGAAAACGGATACGAGGCCACGAAAAAGCTGCTTGAGAATAATGAGATAACAGCCATTTTCATCGCAAATAACGTGCTTACAATGGGAGCTATGAAATGCATCCAAGAGAAAAAGATTCGCGTCCCTGAAGAGCTGGCTGTCATTGGATTCGACGACTACGATTGGACGCGCATCACGACACCGCCGCTCACGGTCATTCGCCAACCTTCCTACGAGCTGGGAGAGAAAGCAGCAGAGCTTATGATCGAGCGAATCGAAACACCAACAGAAGCTAAACAAGAGTATAGATTACCTACTTCCCTTGTTATGAGAGATTCTTGCTAATCGCAGGAAGAGTAAGTAGGTACTTTTTTTGAACATTAGGTAAACGTTTACGTAAACGATTATATGGGAAATAGGAGGTAGATACATCAATGAAAGCCAGATCGATATCACGTAAATCCATCCTAGCTAATTACGAGCTGTACATCCTCATTCTGCCAACAATTATTTATTTTCTAGTGTTTAAATATTGGCCGATGTATGGTGTTCAGATCGCGTTCAAGGATTTCATTGCAGCCAAAGGGTTCTGGGGAAGCCCCTGGGTGGGCATGGAGCATTTTCAGCGCTTTTTTAACTCCTTTAACTTCTGGACGGTCATCAAGAATACGCTGGGGCTCAGTCTTTACTCGCTTTTGCTTTCTTTTCCAATACCGATTATCGTCGCACTCATGTTAAATCAACTGGCTAGAGAGCGGTATAAACGGTTTATCCAAACGGTCATATATGCACCTTATTTTATCTCAACCGTCGTCTTGGTAGGAATGCTGTACGTGTTCTTAGCGCCTGGCAGCGGGCTGGTGAATAAAGTGATCCAGCTTTTCGGCGGAGATCCCGTCTATTTTCTTTCCAAAGCAGAATGGTTCAAAAGTTTGTACGTATTCTCTGGTGTCTGGCAGGAAACAGGCTTCGCCTCTGTGATTTATTTGGCAGCGCTTGCAGGCGTCGATCCTCATTTGCATGAAGCGGGTGTCGTGGATGGCGCGAACAAATGGCAGCGGGTGTGGCACATCGATATTCCGGGCATTCAGCCTACGATCTTGATTCTTTTCATTCTCGCCGTCGGAAACCTCATGAATGTGGGCTTTGAGAAGGCGTTCTTGATGCAAAATGACCTCAATACGGATTCATCAGAAATTATCGCGACGTATGTGTACAAAATCGGGATTCAACGAGCAGAATACAGCTTTTCCGCTGCGATTGGTTTGTTTAATTCCTTTATCAACTTTGCTTTACTGATTACCGTCAATCGCATCGTCAAAAAGCTCAACGGCAGCGGGTTGTTCTAAAGAGCCAGAAAGGAGTCTCCTACATGCAGACCTATAAAATTAGAAGGACCGTGAGCGACCGCAGCTTCGATATCTTGAATATAACGCTGTTAACGGCTTTCGCTATTCTTATCCTTTATCCCCTATACTTCGTCGTAATTGCTTCCATTAGTGAGCCAGATCGGATCTATGCAGGTGATGTTTGGCTCTGGCCGGAGGGCATTACATTCGAGGGGTATAGACGTATTCTATCCGACGCCCAAATCTGGTATGGATACCGCAATTCCATCTTTTATGCCGGGCTTAGTGCCATTATCGGTGTCACGCTGACGATTGGCGCAGCCTATCCCCTATCTCGCAAAGATTTCTACGGCCGAAATGTGCTGATGTTATTTTTCGTGTTTACCTTGTTCTTCTCTGGCGGTCTTATTCCGTCCTATCTCTTAGTGAAAAAGCTTGGCATGATCAATACGATTTGGTCGGTAATCCTGCCATCTGCAGTTGATGCCTTCGGGATCATCATAGCTAGGACGTTTTTCCAATCGACCATTCCCGATGAGCTTC
Source organism: Paenibacillus sp. J22FR5 (assembly GCF_059691975.1). Taxonomy (NCBI): domain Bacteria; kingdom Bacillati; phylum Bacillota; class Bacilli; order Caryophanales; family Paenibacillaceae; genus Paenibacillus; species Paenibacillus sp. J22FR5. Next base: position 105,438 of record NZ_JCAUAN010000019.1, read on the forward strand.
GCGAGGCAGCGTTCATAGATGGCTGTAGAAATACAAGATTCCTATGGAGTGTCGTGATTCCCTTATCGAAGCCAATTATCGCGGTATTGATTTTGTTTGCTGTCGTGCGGCAGTGGAATGGATTCTTCGATGCCTTGATTTATTTGGATGATGAGAAATTGTATCCTTTGCAGCTTGTGCTCCGGAACATTTTAATTCAAAGCCAGCCTGTTGGTGATTTGGTTTCCGATATCGATTCGTTGTTAGCGAAACAGCGCGTGTCCGAGTTAATTAAGTATGGCGTCATTATGATCGCTGCAGGGCCGCTCTTAATTCTGTATCCGTTCTTGCAGCGTTATTTTGTGAAGGGTGTCCTAATCGGATCGGTAAAAGGGTAGTTGCTGAAAATAAAACATACTGAAGGGTGGTGGTTCTTCTTTCGAGGTTCGTTTCCGGCATGTAGCTTCTACCTGATTATCGTAAGGAATATAAAAAGGAGGTTCTATAGAAATGAAAAAACAATTATCCCTAGTTTTAACAGCATCAGTGTGTGCGTGTGTAACGTTAGCAGGGTGTACCTCATCCAAATCATCGGATAGCGCATCGGCATCACCGGTATCCAAAGAAAGTGCGAAGTCAGCCAATGCGAACTTCAATGAAACCGGTTACCCGATTGTGAAGGATAAGGTCACGCTCAAAATGATATCCCCCAAAGCGCCATTATCACCGGATTATGCGGAAATGGATATTTTCAAAAAGCTGGAGCAAACAACGAACGTACACATTGAATGGGATAACACACCGGAAGCGAATTACAACGACAAGAAGAATATCCTACTCGCCAGCGGCAATCTGCCGGATGCCTTTTACGGCGCACGTTTTACCGATAATGATCTTGTGAAATACAGCAAGGATGGCACGATTATCCCGTTGAACGATCTAATTGATAAGTACATGCCGAATGTGAAGAAGCTATTTGAAAAAAGACCTGAATTGAAAGCCTTCATGACGTCACCGGACGGCAAAATTTATTCCCTTCCTGTAGCGGAAGAGCTCGGGAAAGGGCAAGAAGGAATTGGGTCTAATCCCGATTTCATGTTCCTAAACAAAGCATGGCTGGATAAGCTGAGCTTGAAAGTTCCGACGACAATCAACGAGCTGCATGACGTCCTTGCCGCTTTTAAAACGAAGGACCCGAATGGCAATGGCAAAGCGGATGAAGTTCCGATGTCATTTATGAATACGTTCTGGACGGGAGATATCGGCTACTTATTCGGTGCTTTCGGTGTGCCAGACAAGACGTATCAACCAGGGGACAATTCCTTCAGTGAGCATTTGAATGTGAAGGACGGCAAGGTGCAGTATGCCGCTGTTGATCCGAAGTACAAAGAAGCCGTGGCTTATTTCCATCAATGGGTCGAAGAAGGTCTCATTGATAAAGAGTCGTTTACATTTAACAACAATCCAGCTCCTTACTTTGCAAAAGGGAAAACGAAGGATGTTACGCTCGGTTCTTACCTCTGGTGGGAAGAAACGGAAATTGTCGGTCCTGACCGCGCCAAGGATTATGTACTTGTACCGCCGTTCAAAGATATGGTCGTGAAATATAACAACGGTTCCCCTTGGAGCAGAGGCGGCCCTGTTATTACAAGTAAAAACAAAAACCCGGAGATCACAGCAAGATGGTTGGACCTTCAATATGAGCCGAAAATGGCTGCACAGCTGCACTGGGGTCCAATTGGCGTTGTTTTCGATGAGAAAGACGGCAAGCTTGTCCAAAAGCCGTTGGCTGAAGGTGTGTCTGCTGGTGAATTCCGTCAAAAGGTTGCGCCAAATATGACAGGGGTTATTCTAGCAGAGGATTTCCAAAACCTTGTTGCTCCTGAGCCAAGAGCGCTGGAAAGAATGAATAGAATCAAAGATACGTTCGTGCCGCAAATGGAAAAACAGAACTATCCGGCTATTTTCTTTACACCAGAAGAGCTGGATAAAATCAGTAAGATTAAACCGGATATCGCCAAATTAACGAATGAAAAACGCTCCAAATGGCTGATGGACGGCGGCGTGGATAAAGAGTGGGATGCGTACCTAGCAACCCTGAAGAAAATGGGTCTTGATGATTTAATGAAAATTTATCAAGATGCACTCGATCGTTACAATAAATCAGCGAAGTAATTGATGGACAGATAGAGGAAAGTTGAAAGCCGGGGCGGTCGCAGGCTGCTCCGGTTATTCAGCTAGCCAATCGGGAGGCACTTTACAGGAGGAAACCATGATGAGCACGATTGCTTATTGGTCATTTGATGAAGGTACAGGCAGTGTGACAACAGATCGCGTGACAGGCAAGCCAGATCCGATTGAATTTGCTTTATTACAAGGCCGCTTTCAACCTCCGCAAGATCCAGTTTGGCGGAAGGGTGTGAAAGGGAGTGCACTGCTCTTTGACGGCTATTCCACATATATGCGAAGACACCACTCGCTCGTGAAACAGCCTGTAGAAGGCTTGACGATTCGTGCGTGGATTGCACCTACCATCAATGAATATGGGGATGAAAATAAGCTTGCTCCCATCATTAATCAGCATAATCGAGATGCGGGGCTAGGCTATATACTTGGCTTATTCCGGCATGGCGCATGGTCTTTGCAGCTTGGCTTGGACAACGAATGGGTGGAAGTGTGGTGCTATGATCACCCCATTCCCTTACAGCAATGGTCCCATTTAACGGCGACGTATGAGGCTTCAAGCGGTGCGCTCCGATTGTTTTTAAATGGTGAGGAGGTAGCCGTTCATCATCATACTCAGCCAGCAACGATTACATCTTCACAGGAAGATTTGTTAGTAGGTCGTAACAATCACGCCCATGTCATTGCGGAGTCGTTCTATATGAATATGTTTAATGGCTTAATGGATGAACTGGAGGTTCTGGATAACGCGATAAGTCCTTCAGCTGTTAAAGAGCACTATGAGGCGTTTCTTAAAATGAATGGTTCAGCAATACCTACGATTGCAATCGAGGATGTAACAATTCCGCGTGAGTTATTCAGCAAGGATCGGCACCGTCCACAATTCCATATGAATCCGCCAGGACATTGGATGAATGAACCCCACGCACCGATTTATTACCAAGGGCAGTATCATTTGTTTTACCAAGCCAATCCGCGTGGACCGTTCTGGCACCAAATCCATTGGGGACACTGGGTTAGCGATGATTTAATCCATTGGCGCGACTTGCCCCCAGCCTTATCCCCAGAAGCGGGTTTAGATCCAGATGGGATATGGTCAGGCAGCGCCTGCTTGGATGAGCATGGCTATCCAGCTTTGTTCTATACAGCGGGGAATGATGGACGAACGCCTAATCAGTCTGTTGGCTTGGCGAGATCGACCTTTCCACAAGATGGGGATCATGATTTAACCCGATGGATCAAGCATCCAGAGCCTATTGTTGTCCAAGAGAAGGGAATGGGGCTGTTCGGTGAATTCCGTGATCCCTTCGTTTGGAAAGAAGATGACACGTGGTACATGTTAGTTGGAAGTGGAACGGGAACGGGGACGGGAGTAGGTCCGAAGGCGACAGTGAATGCCGTTGCCGAAGAAACGTCCAATTCCGATGAACAGGGCGGGACTGCCCTTCTCTACACCTCGACGGACATGATGACTTGGGCGTATAAAGGGCCGCTTTTTATCAGCGACTATGAGCATTACCCCCATTTAGGGGTTGTATGGGAACTTCCGGTCTTGCTCCCCCTAAATCGTGGGGGACAACCAAGCGGGAAGCATATCTTCCTTATCAGTCCTTGGGGGAAACAGGCAACCGTGGAGGTTAACTACTGGATCGGTACGTGGGATCGAGACCAGCTCACCTTCATTCCTGATCACAAGGAACCTAGATTAATGGATGTCGGCGACTTCCATTTTACAGGGCCAAGCGGGATGGTGGATCCGCAGACTGGACGTACACTGTTGTTTACGATCGCTCAGGGCGAACGCACACCGGAGATAGATTATGATTGCGGTTGGGCGCATTGTGCAGGCACACCTGTATCCCTATTTCTACGTGAAGACGATCAATTAGGTTTTGAGCCGATCGAAGAGATCCGTGGGCTGCGCAAGAAAAGTTTGCTGCAGGTCGAAGAGCAAAGCATGGCTGGAGTGAATGAGATGCTAACCACCATTCATGGTGACATGATAGAAATGATGGTGGAGTTTGAATCGATAACAGCAACTCGGTATGGCCTCTCAGTTAAGCGCTCACCGCAGGGTGAGGAGGAGACTGTCTTCTATTATGATCATCATTCAGCGATGCTTGGCGTCAATCGTGAGAAGTCGAATATGGACCCGAGGGAGCGTCCTGCCGGTATCCAAGAAGGAAGCTTGGAGCTGGATGGCGAGCGACTGCGGCTGCACATCTTGGTGGATAGATCCCTGATTGAAGTGTATGCCAATGGCCTCAAGAGCCTAACGACGCGGGCATATCCCTCGTCGCTAGAGGCGGATGGCATTCAGCTTTGGGCGAATGGTGAAATTCGTATCACATCGATGAGCGTGTGGGAAATGAACTCTGCTTTTGACATCGAGAACAGAAGGAGCGATAGGAAGGTGACAATCAGATGAGTGAAAATAACTTTCAGGAAGCTTTCCGCCCGCAATTCCATTTTACGCCGCAAGATCAGTGGTTAAATGATCCCAACGGGATGGTGTTTTACGAAGGAGAATACCACCTCTTTTATCAGCATCATCCGGAGAGTACAGTATGGGGGCCCATGCACTGGGGGCATGCGGTAAGCCGTGATCTCGTCATATGGGAGCACCTTCCGATTGCTCTGGAGCCCGATGAGAATGGGATGATTTTCTCCGGCAGTGCAGTCGTGGATTGGCAGGATAGCTCTGGTTTCTTCGGGGGCGTACAGGGGCTTGTTGCGATATTTACGCATGCCGATGTATATCCTTCAAGTGAACGCGCAAGGCAAAGACAAAGTCTTGCTTATAGCGTAGATAAGGGCCGAACATGGGTGAAATATGAAGGCAATCCTGTTCTTGCCGATGAGGGAGTCGATGATTTCCGTGATCCCAAAGTCTTCTGGTATGAGCCGAATCAGGTATGGATCATGGTGCTGGCCGCCCGCAATCATATTCGCTTCTACACCTCAACCAATCTGAAGGAATGGGTGTACGCTAGTGATTTCGGCTTGGAAGAAGGATCACACGCTGGTGTGTGGGAATGTCCTGACCTCATTGAACTTCCGGTTAACGGGGATGATCAGCACAAGAAGTGGCTGTTAATTGTCTCCATTGGCGACCATGAGGATTACGTTGAAGGCTCTCGTACGCAGTATTTTATTGGCGATTTTGACGGATTAAGCTTTAAGAATGACCACTCGCCAGAAACGATTCTATGGCTGGATCATGGTCGAGACAACTACGCCGGCGTTACTTGGTCCGAAATGCCAGAGGCAGATGGAAGACGCGTCCTCATGGGTTGGATGACCAACTGGAAGTATGCCATGGTGACGCCTACCTCGGAATGGCGAGGGGCAATGACGCTTCCCCGCGTGCTCTCATTAAGTGCTGAAAGCGAAGGCATTCGTGTGCTGCAGCAGCCTCTTGAAGAACTGACTAGGTTGCGAGGGCAGGTGCAAACGTGGCAGGCCATGGAGCTTTCTTCCGAAGCGATGCCAACTGCGCTGCTGAATGGCGATCTGTTGGAGATTGAGGCCGAGTTTGAACTAGGCAGCGCTGCTGAATTTGGCATCAGGCTTGGTAGGTCCCATGATGAATGTATCCTCCTAGGATACCATTGTCACCGGCAAGAATTGTATATGGATCGCGCCCATTTGGGGAAGATCGACTTTCATTCTGAATTTGCAAGTGAACCGATTGTGGCGCCCCTTCAGCCTATGAATGGCAGAATCAAGCTGCATCTCTTCGTGGATTGGTCGTCGATCGAGGTATTCGCTAATGAAGGGCGTGTTGTCATGACGAATCAAATTTTCTCGGAAACACCGTCCTTGGCTGTCATTCCGTATGCACTTGAAGGTAATGTGACGTTAGTATCCTTGACCGCGCATGCTTTACATTCGATTTATAAGGAATCCCCACAGGAGCAGATAAATTCGCTTCGGTAGGCTTTTCATTCTTGGGCGGCATTTCGAAGTAGGGATGCCGTCTAAGAATGGTTGCTACAAATAGAGACAGATAGGAGCAAAAGTATATGGTAGATGTCATCGCCCTTGGCGAGCTGTTAATCGATTTTACAATGGTCAATACCCCTTCTGGGGAGGCGGGCCTGTTTCAACGTAATCCGGGTGGAGCACCAGCGAATGTACTCGCCGCTCTGGCGAAACTGCATAGAAAAACCGCATTTATCGGCAAAGTAGGAGAGGATTCCTTTGGGCATTATCTCAAAGATGTGCTGATTACCAATGGGATTGACGTTACCGGTTTGGTGTTCTCCGAGACGGAGAATACAACGCTAGCTTTTGTCGAGCTGGATTCCACGGGGGAACGTTCATTTACTTTCTACAGAAAGCCTGGAGCTGATCGGATGCTGAAGAGTGATGAGATCCATACCGATCTTCTACGGGATTGCCGAATTTTCCATTTTGGTTCCATTTCACTGACCCATGAACCTGCTCGATCTGCAACGTCATTAGCAGTAAGTATTGCCAAGGAGTCTGGCGCCTTAATCTCGTATGATCCGAATGTACGCCTAGGCTTATGGCCTAGCGAAGCGGTGGCGAAGGAACAGATTTTGGCGGCGATGCCACTGGCAGATATGGTGAAGGTATCCGAGGAAGAGCTAGCTTTCTTGTTCCATACGACCGATTTACACGAAGGGACGGAGCTTATGTGGAAGCAATACGGCCACACGCTTATTCTCGTCACATTGGGATCGGAAGGATGCTTCTATCGCTGTGGAGAGAAGATGGGACGGGTAGCAGGTTTCCATGTACCCACAGTGGATACCACAGGTGCAGGCGATGCTTTTGTAGGTGGCGTTATGGTTAAACTGCTGGAGCAATCCCAACCTTTGGAGCGCTTAACGCAGACTGAATTGGAGGCGATTGTGACCTTCGGCAACGCCACAGGTGCCCTGGCTACAACGAAAAAAGGCGCCATTCCCGCCATGCCCTCGATGGAGGAAGTTCACACACTTATCGCGTCATCAAGAGCGTAGACATAGGAAATTTGGGGAGAGGGGGTTTATTAGTAAACGTGCTTCGATTGAATTTCCCATATCCATATAACTGGGATAAAACGGAAATAAATAACATAAAGATCCACTTTTTTTGAAACTTTATCCCCCTATTGACGTCAAATAGGAATGAACGATAACTGCCTATTTAATGAAAATGGAGGCGATTGCACGATGAAATATAAGTTGGCATTCCTATGCGGAGTCCTATGGAGCGCGTCTTTTTCTCAATTGGTTGTTGCGGAGGAATGGTCTCCAAACCTACCGAAAACAATTACGCTTTTACATGAAACGAAGTTATATGCAAGCCCCAATGAATCCTCCCCATCATGGGCATCGTTGACTCCGCAGGACGTTCAAACGGTTGGCGCAGAAACGGATTGGTATAAGCCTTTTCCCAATGAACAGAAATGGGTGAAAATTCACACAAGCTGGCTGGGCGATCAATGGGTACATATTGATTTTCATGAGATCGGTTGGTTGGTGCTAAAAGATGAGTTTCTAGATGTATCGGGCCCTATGCCGTTGTACAATGAACCAGAGTTTGGCTATACAGGAGCGACACTGAGTAGTCAAATTGTTCATACTAAAGGGATATTTTATCGTCCCTTGCAAAATCCGACTTGGTTACTCGACACCTGGCTAGGCGACAAATGGTTCACGCCATCAGACGGATTGGTGATAGAGGATGTATCCAAAGTATCACCTGATGTCCAAGTGAACTTGCAAGGAAAAGCATCACTTTTTAACGCTCCCTCTAATCAACCTTATATCCCTTACGCGGCGGTGATTGAACCCCAAATTGTAAGCGCGATTGCTAGGCATGGGGACTTTTACAAGGTAACCACGAAAGATGGCAAGCAAGGTTGGGTCTCGCATAGATATGAACAGCCAACTGGCATAGAAGAAATCAATACCGACATCATTTTGACCAGTAAAACATCCATATACGCTTATCCCAATCTTCAAAGCTTCTTGGATCCATTAGCACCACAAACGGTACATGCACATGCGAAGATGCAAGATATTTGGGGCAATACCTGGGTTCAAATTCGAACTTGGGAGGGGGATGCTTGGATCCTTCATAATGGCAGCGCGGAACTCAATCCGAATAAAATCCCTGACGACAACGGATACATTCATGTATTCCCCCAAACAATCTCAGGAGATAAAACAGTTCGGGGGCGTATATACGTAGTGAACATGCCGCAATACGAGGGCTACGGCGGTTATAGCTTCACTTTGCAAATGATAGACAGTAAAGGAAATCTCATAGCTAGTGCCGAAACGAGCGTTTCAGGTGTGCAGCAAAATGACGACATTCCATTTACGACTGTGTTGGACAATTTCGACGAGAGCTTTTCCAACTATACATTCCGACTCTCAAATGTGAAATTCATAAGAGCTTATTAGGTTGTAGAGGTTAGCACATTCTGAGCTTACTAAGAAATTCGCTAACAAGCAGGAAATCATTCGTTCCTATATACTCAAGGAGGGGAATGAAGCATATTACCGGCAGAGGAATAGTCTCATCAGCGTCACAAGAAAAGCCATCCGGCAAAGGATGGCTTTTCTTCATCTTCAATTATTGCGGATAAAAAGCCAACATAGCCGCCGGTAAAATTTGAAACTTTATAGGTGCGCCGGAAACTGATCTTGCTTCAATTGTTAACTTAGACACGGGGCCATTCAATGCGATTCCCATTCCTTGCATTTTGTAATCTTTCTGTGTGTTGGTAAAGACGAATTTGGCACATTCAATGCCAGCTTGTGTTACAACCCGCACTTCTACTGGATTTTGAGCTGAACATGATGGACACGCAAAGCTGAAATCTAGCTGACTATAAGTAATTCCTTTCGTTTCGAACTCGACTTTACTTTTGGTGGAGCATAAGTGCCTATAATAGGAATTTTTAAGGTAATTTGGATGAAACGCCCAAAAGTATACGCCAATAGCTGGAAACCTTTTTGGAAGGAATAAGTAAGGATTAGTCGTCATGCTAATACATTATTAATGCTTTTCTATAAAGATACTAAACATTTCTGATATAGTATGAAGATAAAAAGTTAAGTGGATACAAAATGAGATCGTTCCAAAAACCAGTATTTGTAAAGTAGACGGGAGTTGACTATCTTTTTGATACATACATTATCCAAGTTTGCTAAGCGATGGCGGTACTATTTCAAAATGTTTCGCAAAGACCCAAACGTGCAATCGGTGGGTCTAAAGCTGTTTGTTTGGGCAGTTGGCGGCACGGCCATTCTCTTTGTCGGCTTCAGTTTTTTTTCTTATTCTCATTCGCAACAAATCGTCATAGACAAGGTGACATCAGCAACCAAGCAGACCGTAGCGCAATCAAGAGACACGTTAAATATTATTTTTCGTAATTATGAGGATTTAACCTTTAGTATTTTGACAGATGAGGAAATGTTGAATCAACTGGGTGTGTACGGGAGTAAAACAGCCAGTCAGACCGAAAAGTTTGCCGCCCGGAATAAAATTGTTGAGAGCTTCGTCATTCGTTTCTTTAGTAAAAGTGATATTACGAATATTCACCTGATTCCGCTTGACACGAAGCTGAAAGAAATCACGACGGATACACTGCATGCCGAATCCATCGATTACAGCAAAGAGGAGTGGTTTCAGAAGGCGGTAATAGCGAATGGTGAAATCGGATGGCTCGAGACGAGAAGAAGTGGCTACTCGAATTTAGGACAACCATCTTTTGCCATCAATAGACTCATTAAATTGAATTCGGGTATGAAATATGTGCTCCTTATCGAGATTAGTTCCGAGGTGTTGAAGCGATCGATAGGTGACCTCCAAAGTGGCGAATTGGTCATTTTGAATCCGGCGAACCAACTGCTAACCAGGACGAATTCGGAAGTAGAAGGAGATTTCTATCGAATTCCTAATTTGTTTCTTGCGAATCCGATTCATGCTGACCACCCCTCCGAAAGTAAAACGATCAAGGTAGACGGGGAGATGCAGTTGGTTGTTGCGGAAAAAATAGCGGCAAGCGATTGGATTGTCCAAGCGGTTATCCCAGGATCGGAATTGTTTAAAGATGCGAATACGATTGGCAATAGTATGCTGATTAGTATGGTGGGTATTGCCGTTATTACTTATTTGTTTAATTACTTCTTACAAAGGCGGCGGAATGCTAAGAAAATCCGATATATGGCGTATCATGATCATTTGACAGATTTAGCGAACCGCAAATTATTTATGGAGGTTATAGAAAAGGAGATTCAATTAGCGCAATTGAATAAGCTGGCGTTTACCGTTCTGTTCCTAGATTTAGATCGATTCAAAATTATTAATGATACATTTGGACATGAGGCTGGCGACAAGCTGCTCATCGAAACCGCACGCCGACTAGAAGACACCTTGGATAAGAATTGTACAATTGCTCGTTTTGGCGGGGACGAATTTTTAGTACTGATACCGGGCTTAGGGGACCCAAACGCGATTCTGATAACCATTCAACAAATCACACTTCAGATTCAAAAGCCTGTGTACTATGAAGAGAAAGAACTACATGTGTCTGTGAGTATAGGCGTTAGCATCTATCCACAAGATGGTAATGACATCAAGAGCTTGACCAAGCATGCGGATACCGCGATGTACAATGCGAAGGAAAGCGGCAGAAATAATCACAAGTTTTATAACACCACGATGGAGAAAAACGCGTACGAAAAGCTCTCTTTAGAACGCGATCTACGTAAAGCAATAGAGCGTGACGAGTTGTTTCTCTATTACCAGCCTCAAATTGAACTGAATTCGGGGTGCATTATTGGTGTTGAAACGTTAGCAAGGTGGAATCATCCGAAGCATGGTTTCATTCCTCCTTCTGAATTTATTCCGATTGCTGAGTATTCACGTCTTATCGTTCCTATCGGCAATTGGATTCTACATACCGCGTGTAAACAAAATAAGGCTTGGCAGGATGCCGGGCTCCCTAAGGTGCATGTTGCCGTCAACTTATCCATTCACCAATTCCAAGACTCGGAGATCATCCATACCGTTGCTCAGATTTTACAGGAAACTGGATTGGAACCGCAGTATTTAGAATTGGAAATTACGGAATCGATTGCGATGCAAGATGTGGAGAAAGTTATTTTAACCTTACAAGGCTTGTATGCCTTAGGTGTGAAAATTTCTATCGATGATTTTGGCACAGGCTATTCTTCGTTAAATTATTTAAAAAACTTTCCGATTCAACGGTTGAAAATTGATAAATCGTTTTTGGATGAAATTGTGTTCAACGAGAAGGAACGTGCCATCGTTGGGGCCATCATCATCATGGCACATAGTCTGAATTTGCGAGTGACGGCCGAAGGCGTAGAGACGATGGAGCAAGTTGCGTTATTACAAGCATACAAGTGCGATGATATTCAGGGTTATATATACAGCCGTCCCATTCCGACAAGTGAATGCACAGAACTGCTGGCAGAAAGAAAGGCGTATGAAACAACGGGGAAACACTGACAGAATGGCTAACCATTTGAGCGCGAGGGGGACACCATGATGAGGATTAGACAACGAGAAAGGAAGAATTGGATATTCATAAATTTGATTGTGCTTGTTGTATGCGTGATGGGGTGTTCAAGCCAGGAACACCAAGCGGCAACTTCAACCTCATCGCCAGCCAATAACAACAAAGTTACGCTGCGTATGATCGAGAGCTTAACGAATCCGAATCGGACCGTTATTTTAAAAGGCTTGATTGCTCAATTTGAGAGCCAAAACCCCAATATCCATGTGGAGCTAATTTCACCTCCTTTTACGCAGGCCGATATTGCCATAAAAACGATGCTGAATGTGAAGCAAGAGCTCGATGTTTTGGAGGTCAGAGATATTAATGTCGCTGATCTGGCGGACCAAGAATATATTGACCCATTAAACGAGTACACGGCTTCTTGGGATCAAATGAACACCATGTCTAAAGCAGCCAAATCGATTTCTGTTGTCGGCGGTAAGACTTACTTTATAGCTAACGGTTTGTACCAACGGCAAATGTTTTACAGAAAGGATTGGTTTGAAGCTGCAGGTCTTAAGCCGCCTTCATCTTGGGAAGAGATTTATGAAACGGGTAAAAAACTGACAGACCCTGCCAAGAATCGGTATGGCTTTTCCTTTCGTGGAGCTAAGGGGTCCATTTCAAACTCGGATACATTGATACTCGCTTATAATGGTGATCACGTTAATCTGGAAGACGGTGAATTTTTGAAAGACGGGTCGACAATCTACGCCTCTCCTGAAGCGGTGAAAGCGTTGGAATTGTATCTGAACCTGTATAAGGAAGTTTCGCCGCCTGACTCCATTTACTGGGGATTCCAAGAACAGGTAGAGGCTTTCATCTCAGGTGTGACAGGGATATTGCTGCAGGATCCGGATGTGATTCAAACCATACAAGACAAAATGCAGCCTGGAACGTGGACGACAGCGCCATTACCAACAGGGCCAAATGGTAAAGCTTTAGTGAAGGTTGGTGGGGCTGGCTGGGGAATCGCCTCTTATTCCAAACATAAGGCGGAAGCATGGAAGCTGATCGCCTTTCTTTCCGACGCGAAGCAAAACATGGAATTATCCAAAAAATACGGCTTAATCCCGATTCACACATCCGCAGCATCTGATGCTTTTTTTCAAACAGGTCCTTATAAAACATTGCTCGACATGACACTCAAGCCGGAAACTTATCTCATATTCAAACCGCCGTTTCAATATCCTGGGAACAGTAACTGGGACAAGGTAGCAATGGAATCTGGACAAGCTATGCTGTTAGGGAAGGCAACCATTCAGGACACATTAAGCAAGTGGGATGGTTTCTGGAAGGAACAGAAGAGAAATGTTGAAATAAAATAGCCTTAGGCTAAATAGCGGAGATTATCGCGCATCTTAGAAATGGGGCTCTTTATCTAATCCAAGTGAATTCCTTCAATCGTGATAGAATAGAATTGATTCGTATGTTGAAACAAGAATTTATTGAACATGATGAGCATCATAATATGCAAATTTCAAGTTTTCTAGCGTGAGCTAACCGTTACTTGAAGCGGGAGGACCCAAGGGTGATGCCAGATATTAGAAATGTAACAAGTGTAATTGAAAAATTGGATCAATCCAGCATTAGCTACTCTTTGGGTGGAAGTGGTTTAATGCTTAGCTTGGGGTTAACAAACACGGTGGGTGACTGGGATGTCATGGTGGAAGTCCCGAAAGATCGCGTGATGAATGCTTTACAGCACGAGCAAATCGAAGAAATAACAAGTGGTGAGTACCCTTTTGGAACCAATTATAAGCTAGTCGTTCATAGCGCTGGACCTCAAGTCGAAATCATCGGGGGACTCTCGATCTATACCCATAAAGGCCTATGTAGGCTCCCTTCCATCTCATGTTCCATTTGGAACGGCATTCAAGTTGGCAGTCCTGAAGTCTGGTATGTTGCTTATGCGCTAATGAAAAGGATGGAGAAAGCAGCAGTATTGCTTGCTTATTTGAAGGAAGTCGGAGCTAATCCCGAAATTATTAAAATAGTGATGAATGAACCGCTGCCTGACGAGGTATTGGAGGAAATCAAGTCACTGATCGAAACTTAAAAGGATGAAACAATGGAAAATCAAATCACAATTCAGGCTTTGAAATATGGAAATCGCCTACATTACGAATGGAACACGACCTTATTAGAAAAGACGGATTCACATATTGTTGTTTTGGGTGAACACGGACGGAAATTGCACCATTATACGAAACAAAATGTTTTTACGGTTGAGAATTGGACCATTGAATTTTTCTCCTTTGATTCGTGGTTTACGGTAAGCGCTGATGTTGTTGACGGTAAATTCGAACAATTTTATTGCAATATCAATCAGCCTGCGGTGATGAGGGGGAATACGGTTTCTTTTGTAGATTTAGATCTAGATTATGTGCAGAGAGATGGTGTGTGGAAGGTTGTTGATGAAGATGAATTTGCGACTAATGCCATCAAATTTGCTTATCCCGAGGATCTGATTCAACGAGCGGAACAAGAGTTAAATAGTCTAAAAGATAGGGTTAGAAAAAAGGAATTCCCATTTGATGGCTCACTCGAAAAGTTTATGGATTGTATTCCTAGATAAAGCAGGTAACAATATTGATCTTGAAAAGTAAGCTAGGCATCGAAAGCATGCTGATTGCAAATATCTCGGGAGCCGAGATATCGATCTGTTGATCGTTGGTGAAACGAATGAATGGGAAACCAACGAATAGGTGAGAGACGCGGCAGGTTATGGTTTATTGAGGAATTTCATTTTAAATTCTCATCATGATGATGAGTGGAAGAAATCGCCTGCTTTTTAATGAAAAAGGAGCTTGCTTTGTGAACTGCACCTCCCATTGTTAGTTATGTCTAACAATGGGAGTGCAGTTCATCGCGGCGGCTCCTTTTTGCATTGCAATTTAATTGTAGATTTCTCTAACGGTCAAATGGCATAATTAGGAAAGTGAGCAGCATTTCAATGCCAAGAATGAGTCAATCCTAGGAAGGAGTTTTGCTATCATGCAGCGGTTCAAATTTATGTATAAGCAATTCTTAAAAGAGCCTCTTTGGTTTAAAATACTTGTTCTATCAACGTTGGTTTTCTCGATTGTTTTTAGTAGTTCAGACTTTGCGAACGAAGGCTATTATCAAAGTGTTGCTAAATTGGCTGCGGCAATCTTTTTTTGTACATATGCTATCAAATTGCGGAGGAATATAAGGGTTTCTGGTGCTTTTTATGTTGTTGCGGGCTTATGCCTTTATCTGGCATGGGATAGGTTTTGAGGTTGAATGTTTGAAAATTAGGGAAGTATGTTCCGGCAGCCTTCTCAATGGATCAATATGTAATTTGAATTTGGTTCCTTGATTAGCGATACTGCATGAAGCTTGAAGTGAGCTAACACTCACAAAAAGCCATCCCCAAAAGGATGGCCACTTATTACAGAACGAACACCATCTGGGCTAGCACAGGCATGCACTTCGGTTTGAACGTGGTGTATGGTTTGTTTTTTGGAGTTTTGGGCAATTTTCCATTCACACAGATGCTACTTCTTTTTCTTCTTACGTTTACTAGCCAACGTATTCGAAGCCTTTCCGTTCCCACCGACAGCGTGTTGTTGCTTGGTTCCAGGGCTTTCGATGGCAGAGTTAGTCCCACTCGTGCTGTACTTTCCAGCACCGCTTGCCACTTGGGTGGCTGAAGCGTTAGCTGCGCGCTTAGGGAGCTTAACAACTTGATCATTAATGACAACGATGATTTCTTTGCCCTTACGACGTATTTCGGATAGGCTTTTGCTATCATAATATCTGCCTTTGGCGGCCTTTGCTATTTTGTTCTTAGCTTTGCCGCCTGCTCCAACGCTTTGCTGTTGTTGACTATTCGGCGATTTAATAGCGGCGTTGCTGCCAGCGGCACTGCTCCTGCCTGCACCACTTGCGAGTTGCGTTGTGTTAGGGGCATTCGTAAATTGATGGTTTACGACGAAAACCAGTCTATCAATGCCATGAATCGGCGATTGCGTAATAATGCGCTTTTTCCCTTTTTCTATAATAATTGTGAGACGGTCTGATTTCATAGCCACGCAGATCCTCCCCATAGGTGTTTTCTCTTAAGTATATGTCCACTGGACAAATTGGTAAGGGATAACTGCTGAGTGGGTGAAAAAGGTGTGATTTGGCTTTGGAATAACGTATATTCATCAAAGACTAGAAATAAATAGAAGACACAAAGGAGGCCCCCCATGCTACCCATCACCGTGGCCGTAACCATGCAAAAGCTATGCAACTCTTTGCATACTCATTTAGGCGACAACTTAGAGTCCGTTTATGTCTACGGCTCGACTGCACTCGGTGCCTACATCGAGGGCTCAAGCGACATTGATTTTATAGCTCTGGTCAGACGGCCCCTCAGTTCATCAGAAATAGATGGCATTGCTCAAGCGCATGCAGAGGTGGAGCTTGCAATGCCGGGCACGGACATCATGGGTTCGTATATTCGCAGAGAGGATCTTGATAAATCCTACACAGCAATCCCAATCTACACCACGTATTACAATCAACAAATCAATACGAATGGTACAGGAGCGGATATTAATCCAGTTACCATGCAAGTGCTGCGAAAGTACGGAATTTGTGTCTATGGGGAGGACGCCCCCTTCACCTACAACGCTTCAATAAACGAATTGTTAACTTACGTTCTGGGCAATTTGAACACCTATTGGGCAAGCTGGATCAATCGACTAGAGACTAATACAGTGACGATTTCCTCACACAACACCATGGGCGAAGAACATTTGAACGAAGCCGTAGAATGGTGCACGTTAGGTATGCTAAGGCAACTTTACACGCTAAACGAACAGGACATCACCAGCAAAATTGGAGCCGGTGAATATGGTCTCACGATCCTCCCTGAACGTTGGCATCCTTTGGTTAGAGAGGCCATTGCAATCAAACGCCGGCAGCCATTCTCATCAATATACGCCTCCCAAACGACACGTCTTCAAGACTTAGTTGAACTACTCCGGTATATTCATACCGCATGTAACCAGCCTTCATAAAACAACAAAAAGCCTGAATCCTCAACAGGACGCAGGCTTTCCCTCTATTTCCTCCTAATCACCAACACCCCATAAGGTGCGAGCGTGACCTTCCCCACAACCATAGAACCATCTTCTCCGAAGGGATAACGCCGGAGCAGTTCAGGCTGCTGCGGAAATCGTAGCAGAAAGTAGTAAAAACCTGCACTAGTTGTCCTATTTTCACATCCTATGGCATATAGACAGGCACAACTCATTATACATGGGATAGGAGAACATCATGGTGAGGAGAGTGCCCGAATTGTCGAATGAGTTTGTGATGCGTTCATTAGATGAGGTCAGGTTCTGGTCACGTATTATGAAAGAACATTCCTTATTTCTCAAATTGGGTTTTCGATGTGAGGACACGCAGCTGATTCAAGAAGCGGATCATTATTATCATATATTTGAGCATATCGAGGGTCGATCCCATTCGTATACAGAGCTGACAGACCCTGAACAAATTAGACGATTCAATACGGAAGTGTCTTCGGCGGTCGCACATATTTGGGCGTTCAAAAGAAAGGTTCTCGGACTCATCATCCAATGCAAGCTGCCTGGCGGTAACAACTTTCCGCTGTTAGTCGACCATACCAGTCGAGAGGCGAATTATTTCCGAAACCGACTACACGAATTAAATACAGGAAGATTAGAACCGTTACCCGACGCGATTATTGATGAAAATGTGTTCTTTTTACGTATCATGGCGGATCACGCCAAGTTTATCGGTCATCTTCTGGATCCATCGGAACGTCAGCTCGTGGAACAAGCGCGGAATTTTAGTCATGATTTTGACCAACTCCTCTTCCAAGCCATTGATTTAAGCGGGATGAGGCCTCAATCCCAAACCGATCCGCTCTTGGACCAGTTCCTAGACCAGAATCGTGTCTCTGTCGTGGCTCTCCGTGATTTCAAAAAGACAGCGCGAGAGTTAATCGAGGCTTGCAAAATCAAGAGCATTATCCATCCCTTGCTGGCTGATCACGTGTTCCGTGAGGCGGAGCGCTTCTTAACGATTATTGATATGTTTGAGCAGTGTTTAGTAGGGAATCCCATGGAGGGAATCCGGGAGGAGCATAGGGGGCATTAATCAAAGTAACGCCTACTACGAAATGTGTAGTGGGTTTTTTATTGTTTATATTGTAAAAAAAATGTAAAACTTTATAGAATCTTAAGTGATCTCTAACTTTTATCGACAAAATACAACAAATACAAGGCGCCTCTTCATGTAGAATACGGAAAGATATCGTTTCTTAATAGAGACAACATACTAGAAAAAAGAAAGCAAGGGGAATTCGAATGAGAAGATACGTACAAGGTTTTATTGGGGGATTTTTGATTTGCCTTTTATTGTCAGGAACAGTTGTCTATGCAGCAGGTAGCTCCAAAATTGAAGTGTATTTCAAAAACATAACGTATTTGTTTGATGGGGTTAAGAAGGCACCTCCTCAGGATGCCAAAGGTTTCATTTATAACGGAAGCACCTACGTACCACTCCGATTTATAACTGAAACATTAGGTAAAGAAGTGAAGTGGGATGGAACTACGGAGACGATCTCGATTGGGAAAAGTAGCGCTCCCACAAATACGCCTTCACCCACACCTGCTAGCAGTGGTTTAGAGCAGAATGAGAAGTATTTAAGTGAACTCGTCTATGACACAAAAGAGGGAGACGCCTATGCTTTCTTAAGTCTAGATAATTGGGAGAAATTTGCTTGGAATACGATTACCGGAGATCCTTTTGAGATTCATGGCATGATATTTAGACATGGTTTAGGTGTGCATTTGAACAAAACAGTTCCACCTTGGGAAATGAAAAGCGGGGGTGCCGTCACTTATTCATTAAACGGTCAATATAAGAAGCTGACAGGATACGTTGGCATCGATGATTCTGTTAGTACAAGCAAAGGTAAAGGCACGTTAACCGTAACTGGTGATGGCAAGGTATTATCAGTTACAAGTGATGTGATGGCCGGTCTAGATTCGATTGCCATCGATGTCGATATTACGAACGTGAACGTCCTTGAAATACGATTCCAGTCCAATCGAAACGATCAAATTAATTTAGTTTTGGCTGAGGCGAAGTTAGTTAAATAATGCATGTATAAGGGAGATATCCTATGAATTAAATAAATGGCCAAAAACTCTATATCCGATAAAACTTATAGGAATATAAGAAAATAATATTGACGAAGTTTCATGTGGAGTGGTAATCTGGAAATGTGACCACCGTATGAACGGAGACGCTATTCTCTTTCGAGAGAAAAGTGTCTTTTTTTATTTAAAAAGGAGTTGAACCTGATGAGCCAACCGTTATTGAAACTCGAGCATGTGAACAAAACTTTTCAGTCTAGCAAAGGGTCTGTTCAAGCCTTGCACAATATTCAGCTGCAAGTGAAAGAAGGGGAATTTATTACAGTCATAGGTCCCAGCGGCTGTGGCAAAAGCACGCTGCTCAAGATCATCGCCGGACTGGATGTTGCGCATACCGGGGAGGTTCAACTGGGCGGTCAGGTGATACAAGGACCAGGCATTGACAAGGGCTTTATTTTCCAAGAGCCAAGGCTGTTTCCGTGGTTGACTGTAGAGAAAAATATCGCCGCCGACCTTTCGCTAAGAGACCCCGAAGTTCGAAAGAAAGTGGATGAACTGATTGAGCTTGTCCGCTTAGACGGCTTTCAAAAATCGTTCCCAAGGGAGCTATCTGGCGGAATGGCCCAGCGTGTGGCGATTGCGAGAGCACTGCTTCGAAATCCGAAGGTGCTGCTGCTTGACGAGCCGTTCGGCGCGCTTGACGCATTTACGCGAACACACATGCAGGAAGTGTTGATTGATATTTGGCAAAAAAATAAAACGACGATGATTTTCGTCACGCATGATATTGATGAGGCCATCTATCTGGCCAATCGTGTTGTGATCCTTAAACCGAGGCCCGGCGCTATAAGGAACATTGTCTCCATTGATTTGCCGATCCCTAGGAAGAAGACGACGACGTCTTTTCAGGAGCTGCGCCTCAAGGTACTCAGTGAATTCGAGAAAATTGAAGAACTTGAATTGATCGATAGCTCGGGCATTTAAGAAGGAAAGGGGGATACCTATGAGCCAGCAACAAGGACAATTAGCAAGTGTTGATCAGCTGAGATTCAAACAACGGGTAAATCGAGCTTTGCTCGGTGCGTTGGTGCCATTACTCGTTCTACTTGCCTGGCAAGTGTTAGGCCAATTAGGTGTGATTTCATCCTTGCTATTTCCAACGCCGATTCGCATTTTGGGCGCAGGTGTTCGACTCATTCAAACGGGTGAGCTCTATGACAATATCAAAATTAGTGTGCTGCGTGCGCTGTTCGGCTTCATCCTTGGCGGTTCGTTGGGGCTTGCCTTCGGGATTCTCGTTGGTTTATTCCGCAAGACGGAGAAAGCATTAGATCCTACGGTCCAAATGCTCCGCATGGTACCCCACTTGGCGATAGCGCCTTTATTCATTCTATGGTTCGGTATCGGGGAAACGGCCAAAATTCTACTCATTGCCAAAGGGGCCTTTTTCCCGCTGTATATCAATGCTTTTCTTGGTATTCGCGGTGTGGACAACAAGCTGTTTGATGTAACGCGCGTGCTAGGGTTTAGCAAATGGAAGCAAATCATCCGTTTAACGATTCCCGGAGCACTCCCTCATATTTTATTAGGGGTTCGAATATCGCTGGGCGTATCCTGGCTGGGCCTTGTCGTGGCTGAATTAATGGGATCGACCTCCGGAATCGGCTATATGATGTCGGATGCCCGCCAATTTTCCAAAACACCCGTTGTGTTCGTTGGAATTATTCTATTTGCAGTTTTTGGTATCGTAGCAGATTCCGCTGTCAGGCTGCTTGAACGTAAATGGCTGAGCTGGCGAGACAGCTACAAAGGGCACTAATCGTACGGAACGTTAAAGGGGGAGAAGGTATGAGCAATAGTGTCAAAGCACTGAGTCAAGCCACGCAGGCAATCGGGAAATCGAAGAGCCAGAAGCTAGAGTTTGTTCGGATCAAATGGTTGTGGGAGAAAGTGAACGATTTCGTCATCGGTTCGATTGTGCCATTATTACTGCTAGTCATCTGGCAAGTATCGGGAGACTTGGGGCTGTTTTCGCCTTCCTTTTTACCTACGCCCTTACAAATTGCTGCAGAATTTCGCACATTAATCGGTTCGGGCGAGCTCTCCCAGCACTTAGCGATTTCCCTGCAACGCGCCGTCATCGGCTTTCTAATTGGAGGGTCCATCGGACTGCTATTCGGCTTTTTCGTTGGTTTTGTTCAAAAGCTGGAGGTTTTGCTGGATCCATCTTTTCAAATGCTGCGCATGATCCCGCATCTGGCGATCGCGCCGTTAATCATTCTTTGGTTCGGGTTTGGTGAGGTTTCCAAAATCGTCATCATCGCGAGCGGTGCCTTTTTTCCGATGTATATCTATACCTTCTTAGGCATTCGAAATGTAGATTACAAATTATTCGAGGTCGCGCAAGTGCTGAATTTTAGCAAAACGAAACAGATTTTCCGCTTGATTCTCCCAGCTTCCTTGCCTGGCATCCTCTTAGGCTTACGCTTATCGGTGGCGATTTCTTGGCTGGGCCTCGTTGTAGCGGAGTTGATCGGATCGCAGGAAGGGATTGGGTTCTTGATTAATTATGGCAAACAAAATTCAAGCGCTGAGCTGATTTTCGTCGGGGTCATCATTTTTGCGGTTATTGGTAAGCTCGTAGATTCGCTTGTGCGTTGGTTGGAAAGAAGATGGTTGAGCTGGCGAGACAGCTTCCAAGGTTAACAGAACATCAGGGGGGATTGTGATGAGCTCGGGCAAAATGACAAAATTAGAAGCCGATGTCTTGGTCATCGGCGGCGGTCCAGCCGGAGCATGGGCAGCTTGGAGCGCAGCTAGGCAGAAGGCGAGGGTCATCCTCGTAGACAAAGGATTTCTAGGCTCCAGCGGAGCTACCGCTCCAGGAGGAACGAATCTGTTGTATCTGCCTCCAGATCCAGAGCTTAGAGAGAAGGCTGTCCAACAGCGGTATAAGGAAAGCGGGTATTTGGCAGAGCCCGCTTGGATCCATCGTGTGCTCGATCAAGTGTATGAAAGCTTGCTGTTAGTGGAGAAATGGGGCTATCCATTTCGCCGTGATGAGCAGGGTGTTCCGTTGCGCGATCATTTGCAGGGACCTGAATATATGAAGCTGATGCGAAGGCAGGTCAGTCGTGCGGGTGTGAAGATTCTTGATCAGTCTCCAGCCCTAGAGCTGCTCGTCGATGAACATGGGGTTGGCGGTGCGCGAGGTATTTCGCGGTTGGATGATTCCGAATGGGAAATCCGAGCGAATGCCGTCGTAATTGCAACGGGAGGCTGTGCTTTTCTAAGCAAAGGCTTGGGTTGTAACGTCCTTACAGGTGAGGGCGTGCTGATGGCGACGGAGCTTGGTGCGGAGCTATCCGGTATGGAATTTACGCGCCAGTATGCGCCTAGTGCTGCTTTTGGTACGGTGACCCGTGGCCGATTGCTGAACTGGGCCACTTATACATCAGAGGATGGGACGGTGCTGCAAGGCGGAGGGCCGAGAGCTGGCGATTTTCTGCCTAAAATGCTGAGCAAAGGTCCCGTCTATGCGGTTCTTAACCACGCCGACACGGAAGAAAAACAGCAAATCCTGCGCAAATCGCACGCGATTTTCTTCGTACCGCTGGATCGCGCAGGCATCGATCCCTTCACAGAACGGTTCCCGCTTACGCTCCGCTATGAGGGAACCGTCCGCGGGACGGGCGGCATCCGCCTTACCGATGAGAGCTGCGCCTCAACGGTTCCGGGCCTTTATGCCGCCGGGGATGCCGCCACCCGTGAGCGCGTCACGGGTGCCAAGTCAGGCGGAGGCGCGTTCAACGCCTCCTGGGCTATCTCCTCCGGCACGTGGGCCGGTGCCGGAGCTGCGAAGCATGCGCTGGCGCTGGGGCGCAGCGCTGCCGCAAGAGATCTGCGACCAGCAGGCCGCTACGGCCTGGTCGACGAGACCGCAGCCCCCGAGCGCATCCTTGATGCGGGGGGCTTGGTAGAGGCTGTTCAGCGTGAGGTCTTCCCGCTGGACATCAATTACTTCCGCAGTGAGCCCGTGATCCGTCAATCGCTGGCGCGATTGAACGGTCTGTGGGCGAGCTTGCGGGGAGCGTCCGTGCAGAGGGCGGTGCAGGGTCGGGTTCGGGCGCGCGAAGTCGCTGCGATGATCGCGACGGCGAGGTGGATGTACACCGCAGCGCTCGAACGCAAGGAGACGCGGGGTTTGCATTCGCTTCAGGAGTATCCGGACATAGACCCTGCGCAGCAGTACCGCTTGATTGTCTCGGGGATTGATGAGATTGAGCTGCGCAAAGAAGCAACAGCGGATCAGGAGGTTGTTGCACGATGATTGAATTTGTCAGCAGCGAACGCTGTGTAGGGTGCACGCTATGCGTGAAGGTGTGTCCAACCAACGTTTTTGATAAAGGGATCGATGGCATTCCGAGCATCGCTAGGCAGGAAGATTGCCAGACTTGTTTTATTTGTGAAGCCTATTGTCCAGTGGATGCCTTGTATGTGGCGCCATTTGATTCACCTCTGGAGGATATTCCGACGGAAGCGGAGCTTATCGAAGCCAATTTGCTGGGGAGCTGGCGAGAAACGCTTGGTTGGGGCAAAGGGAGAACAACCTTGGCAGAATTGGATACAACACCATTTATTGACCGCATTTTACCGCCACGACGATAGGATGACCTTAAAAAATAGTGTTGACGGCTTTCAAATACGGTGCTACTATGTTCCTAATCATAGTAAACAACTTGGTTTTATCGGCATATAATTGCATACAACTGTCCAACCGTACACACGGAGGCGTTCCTACATAGGAATGCCTCTTTTTGTTTCAAGGACTGGTGAGGGGTATACAGGCAAGCATTTTACATTTTAGGGGAGGTCATGTAAATGGCAAAGGTTTGGGAAGATAACGAATTGCGTCTCGCAGCGGATGTGCTTGTAATTGGCGGAGGTCCAGCGGGAACGTGGGCGGCCTTAACGGCTGCAACAAATGGCTCGAAAGTGATCCTCGTGGATAAAGGCTACTGTGGAACGAGCGGGGCAACGGCGCCATCCGGTACGGGTGTTTGGTACATCAAGCCAGACGAAAAGCTGCGCGAGGAAGCCAGGCAGAGTCGGTATTTGTTGGGAGGCAAGCTAGCTGAGGTTCCTTGGATGAATCGGGTGCTCGATCGCACCTATGAGAACATGAACAAACTGGGTTCCTTGGGGTATCCGTTTCCGAAGGATGACATCGGCGATCCTTATAAGCGCGGTTTGCAGGGGCCCGAATACATGAAGCTGATGCGTAAATTGGTTCAAAAAGCGGGCGTACAAATCCTCGATCACAGTCCCGTGCTCGAATTGCTTGCAGATGAGCATGGCGTTGGTGGCGCAACAGGGGTTAGAACGCAAAGCGGCCAAACCTGGACGGTAAGAGCAGGGGCTGTGGTGATTGCTACAGGCGGATGTGCTTTTTTAAGCAAAGCATTAGGTACCAACGTGCTGACGGGGGATGGCTATTTATTGGCTGCTGAAGCTGGGGCCGATTTCTCGGGGATGGAATTCTCGAATGCGTACGCGATCTGCCCGACATTTTCTTCTGTGACTAAAACAGCTTACTACCGCTACGCTTCCTTCTACCACGAGGATGGATCGATTGTAGAAGGAGCAGGTTCACAACGTGGACGCTCGATCATTGCACGGAATTTGCTGCAAGGCCGTCAGGTCTATGCCAGCTTGGATCAAGCGCCAGAGGACATTCGTCCGTTATTGCGTGTGAATCAAACGAATTTCTTCCTGCCTTTTGATCGACTTGGTATCGATCCATTCAAAGATAAATTCCCTGTCACCCTTCGGTTAGAAGGCACGGTGCGCGGAACTGGTGGTATTCGCATCGTTGATGAGCAATGCTCGACCATTGTCCCAGGCTTATATGCGGCTGGAGATGCAGCAACTCGTGAGCTAATCTGTGGAGGTTTCACAGGCGGCGGCAGTCATAATGCGGCTTGGGCGATGTCGTCCGGTTCATTCGCAGGGGAAGGTGCTGCTACATTTGCTAAAGATCTTGGAGATAAAGCGGCCAATCGTCAGTTAAAAAGTGTCTCAACCACCACCTTCACGAAGTCGGGCTCAGGTCAGATTTTAAGCAAAACGGGCGAAGCCATTCAAGCGGTCCAAGAGGAGGTCATGCCGTATGACCGCAATTTGTTCCGTACCCAGAAAGGGTTGGATGGATCGATAAACCGTCTTGATGGACTTTGGACGGATCTGCGCGAACGTGTAACAACGCTGGACTTAGCAGGCGTTCGTCATCGTGAAGCAGCAGCTATGACAGCTACGGCTCGTTGGATGTACAACACGGCTCGTGAGCGTACGGAGACCAGAGGTATGCATAAACGTGAGGATTTCCCAGACATTGATGCATCGCAAAGATACCGTTTAATTAGCGGTGGGCTGGATCAGGTGTGGACGCAAAAGGCAGAAGTGAACAAGGAGGCTGTTACCCCATGATTGAGTTAGTCAGCGAGTCCAAATGCGTAGAATGCAACATCTGCGTGTCGGTATGTCCGACGAATGTATTTGATCGCGTAGAAAATGGTATTCCGGTCATTGCTAGGCAAAGCGACTGCCAAACCTGCTTCATGTGCGAGCTGTACTGTCCAGCAGATGCGCTCTATGTCGCGCCGGATGCCGAGGGACCGACGCTTGTGAAAGAAGACATCCTAGATGAACAAGGATTCTTTGGTGGTTATCGGGAGAAAGTCGGCTGGGGGAAAGGACGCAAACCAGTCGCGGAGCATCCCTATATTTATGAATTAACGAAGCGAACTTCCATCGGGTAATTACAGTTAGTACCCTTTGTTGTCAAATTGAAAGGAGAATGAAAGATGATAGAGAGACAGAAGCAAAGTAAAAGGGGATTCGGATTTTTCCGTACCACACATTTGATTATTGTATTAGCGGCAATGGTCGCTTTCTTAGCGGCGTGCGGTAATTCCGACGGGGGAGCCAAAACGGCAGGTGCCAGCGCAGCTGCAACTAGCGGCATAGCCGCTAAAGTGCAACCGCCAACGGTGATTAATTATGGCTATATTGGCACGAACAAGCTGAATTTCCCAGGTGGAGCAGAGGGTTGGGGCTTGTACAAAGGGATCATCCAAGAGGAACTCAAAAAATATGGCATCACCGAGGTCAAACTTGTTGCTTTCCCGAATGGGCCTGACCAAAGCGAGTCGTTGATCAGCGGCAGATTGGATTTTGGAAGTCTGGGCGATACGCCAGCGCTGCTTGCTCGTTCGACTGGGGCGAAGACGAGAGCCATTTTACAAGGCTCAACGGATAATGTAGGTTATTTGATCGGTAAAAAAGGCGGTCCAACCACGGTTGCTGATTTGAAAGGCAAAACGGTCGCGATTCAAAAAGGCTCCTTCATGCACCGCTATATTGCCGGCCTTGTAAAGGAACAAAATGTGCCTGATGTGAAGTTCATCCATATGTTGCGCCCTGATGGTGAAGCGGCTTTGTCTCGTGGCGAAGTGGATGCGATGACGAACAGTGCGATCTTTGCTTTAAAACAAATTGAGAATGGCTTCCCATTGATTGATGATGCCTCCAAACATCCGAATTTGATCGGAGGTAGCGTTACGGTTGTCTCAGAGGACTATCTGAAGAAATTCCCTGATTTCGCGAAGGTGTGGAATGAAGCTAGGGGGAAAGCGCTCAAGGATTTACAATCCAAACCGGATGAATATTATCAATTTTTATCCCAATTGAATGGGTTCACGCCGGAGTTGAACAAGAAGGTTACACCAATTTCGTCGATCAAGGATGTTAATTTTACCGATGATGGTGTGAAGCTGCTCGATGGTACGAAGAAATTCTTGGTTGATGAGAAGCTGGCGGAGAAGGATTTTGATCTGAATCAGTGGCTTTTAAAATAAAAGTGCTAGACCTATTCGGAAAGGAAGATGAACATGTCCATATCAACACAAACTGGTAATCAAGCTGTTTTATCCCCTGAGGTGGAAGCCCATCGCAAGGCGGATTATCCTGTGCATTCGCTGTTTCTAAATCGTTGGTCGTCACGTGCTTTTGAAGCGAAGGAAGTGACGAACGAGACGCTAAATACGATTCTTGAGGCTGCTCGCTGGGCACCGTCGAGCTCAAATTTGCAGCCGTGGCGATTCGTTGTCGCACACACGGAGGAGCAGAAACAGAAGTTTCAATCATTTATTAAGCCGAACAATCGCTTATGGACCGATCATGCTCCTGTTCTCTTGTTGCTCTTGTCCCACAAGCTTCGCCAAGATGGCGAACTAAACGGTGCGCATGCGTTTGATGCAGGCGCGGCTTGGGCGTCTATTGCTTTTCAAGCGCACTTGTCAGGTCTAGCTACGCGTGCTGTTGGCGGGTACGACAGAGAAATAGCACGTGAAGTGTTGCAAGTCCCAGCGGACTATGAGCTTCACGCGGTTATTGCCTTAGGCTACCGTGGAGCGCGTGAAACGTTGGCCGAGGACTTCCAGCAGCGAGAGCTTCCGAACGGCCGACGCGCGCTGAAGGAAAGCATAATCGAAGGATCTTTCTAACTCCATGGATCCGTGGAATCGGCAGTTTACAGCGTTGCTCTCTGTACAATTGCTTGTATCAACCGCTCACGGCATGTTCGTTCCCCTCTTGCCCAGCTTCCTTCAGGATGTTGGGCATGTGAGTGGGGATTCCCTTTACATATGGTCAGGTGCGATATTCTCCGCCAATTTCATGATCATGATGCTGGCGATGCCCTTCCTCGGACGCATCGGTGATCGCTACGGACGTAAGCCTGTCATGCTGTGGTCTGGATTTGGGATGACCCTCGTCACGGCCTGCATGTCACTTGCTACCGAGCCTTGGCAGCTGGCGCTGCTGCGATTGGCGCAAGGTTGCTTCACCGGCATCCTGCCATTCACGATGGTGCTGATCTTGATCGGCGCTGCGAAAAACAAGGTCGGCGTCTCCGCTGGCACCATGCAAATGATGGGCGAGACCGGTTCGTTGATCGGACCGCTGATCGCTTCAGCGTTGCTATCCTTTTACTCGGTTCGAGGCTCGTATCCGGCCATGAGCATCTGCATTTTACTCGCGACCGTTAGCGTGCTTTGCTTTGTCAAAGAAGGCCCCGTTGCACCTGTCGTATCCAAAGCGGAACGGAGCACATTGCTGTCCGATTGGAAGCACATCTGGCGGATGAAGCCGCTGCCCTCGCTCCTACTAAGTGCCCTATGCATTAATTTCGCGCTAGTCGGGACGAATCCGATTATCCCTTACTACGTACGGCAATCCACGCATACGTTCTCCTTTCTGAACGATCAATGGCTGCTCGGCATTACCTTATCAGCGACATCCCTTGCTGTTATTGTTTTCTCCCCGTTGCTGGGCATGCTCTCCGATCGTGTAGGTCCTCTATTATTGCTGAAAATAGCGACCAGTACCGCGTTTCTCCTGAGTGTTGTGCAAGCTGTGACGCATCTTTATCCGCTGATACTTGCGTGTCGGTTTCTGCTCGGACTGTGCGTTGCGGGCATGATGCCGAACATTCAAGCCCAGGTGCGAAGCTTAGTTCGCAAGGGCATGGAGGGGCAGACCTTCGCCATGGTGAACTCCTGGATGTTCTTGGGCTCCCTATCCGGCCCACTTCTCGGTGGTGTTATCGTCGCTCATCTCGGCATTCGTGGTTGGTTTATTACGGCCATGCTCGTCTTTGGCATCAGTTGTTGGCAAGCCTTTCACATCGGGAGCTTTCAGTCACGGAAGGCGGAGCTGGAAGTGACTCAAGCAGGGCAGCGTGTGCCTACAGTGGGTTGATTGGTAAAAGAACCCGAACCCGAACCCGAACCCGAACCCGAACCCGAACCCGAACCCGAACCCCATCCTGATCCGGAGCCGATCCAGACTAACGAGCCCTTAGGGGTTCGTTTTTTCGTTCCTTTAAGGAAACCATTGTAGATACAACAGAATCGAAGCTTCCAGTAGTTCGAAGCTCATTCGCAAGGGAACGTGGATGCGCTATTTTCGCGAAAATAGCGTAATTCACACGGATGGGGAACGTAGATGCCTTATTCCCGAGAAAACAAGGGAAAACACATCCTAATTGGATAAATAGCGAACTGACGTTCCTCTCACACTCAAATTAGCCGATAAAATGCTCCAATAGTGCACTAACGTTCCCCTTCATCTCAATTTAGCATGTTTAAGTGCCTTATACCGACCCCAATTCCCACACTAGCACTAACTTAAGTATCGCGTCCTACTTAGTATCATTTAACTAGTCTAAGTTCTCCTAGCGCCCCAATTCCCACATTAGCACTAACTTAAGTATCGCGTCCTACGTAGTATCATTTAACTAGTCTAAGTTCTCCTAGCGCCCCAATTCCCACATTAGCACTAACTTAAGTATCGCGTCCTACGTAGTATCATTTAACTAGTCTAAGTTCTCCTAGC